>QMVM01000015.1 GCA_003661105.1 Methanosarcinales archaeon
CATCCACGCCAGGAGACTTCCGGATCACGAGAGGATATTCGTTTTTTTAGACGAGATTCAGCGAATCGAAGGGTGGGAATCGTACATCAGAAGCATCTATGACGAATTCAAAGGGAATATAAAGATATTCGTCTCTGGTTCCACTTCAAAACTCACGGAATCCGAACTGAGCCATCTGCTGACCGGAAGGCATCTCACAACCCGCGTCTTCCCGCTCGGCTTTGGGGAGTTTCTGCGCTTCAAAGACATTGGTTATGGGGAGGAATACCTGACAGAGAAGGATACAGCGACGATCAAGGAGATGCTCCGTGAGTACATCTCGTTTGGCGGATTTCCAGAGGTTGTTCTTTCCGGATCAAACAAGGAATACATTGCCCAAACACTTTTCACTGATATAATTAGCAGAGACGTTGTTTCATCGATAAAAAAGAAAAGAGAAGTAATAGAGGATTTATCCTACTTCTTAGCCTCAAACATAGGAACGCCCATAAGTTTTTCAAAGATGTGCGGAATGATGAACTCCCGAGGGGTTAAAATTTCAGTTCCGACACTGGAGAGGTATTTTTTCATCATGAAGGATGCATTTCTCTTCTTTGACATCAGAATCTTCTCGTACAAGGTTAAAGACCAGTTGCAATACCCGAGAAAGATCTACGCCATGGATCCGGGGTTTGCCAATCTTTCCGGGTTTAAGTTTTCTGAAGACATCGGGAGATCAATGGAAAATCTTGTTGCGGTCGAGTTACTCAGGATGAAATCAGTCAGTCCCCTGCTTGAGATATATTACTGGAAGGATTACCAGCACAGAGAGGTTGATTTCGTTTTGAAAAACGGTTTAAGGATAGAACAACTGATTCAGGTGACGTACGCCGGAGACAGGGAAGATATCGCAGCAAGAGAGATCAAAGCACTGGTGAAAGCAGGGGCAGAACTGCAATGTGATGATCTGCTCGTGATTACGTGGGATTATGAATCAGACAATGGTGCAATCAGGTTCTTACCGCTGTGGAAGTGGTTGTTATACCATTTGACACTGGGTACTTGAAACTACACCCCAAGCTTCTTCATCATCTTCTGCATATTAAACCGCCCGCCGCGCAAGCCCTTCATCGCCTTCTGCATCATCCGGTAGTACTTTAAGAGTTCCCGCACATCCTCAATCCGTGTGCCAGAGCCGCGTGCAATCCTCTTGACGCGTGAGCCATCGACGATCTTCGGGTCGATCATCTCCGCTTCGGTCATCGAGTCCATGATGACCTTGTACCGCCCCATCTTTCCGGAGGTCTCGTCATACATATCGTCCGGTATCTTCATGCCCCCGATCGGGAGCATCTGCATCACCTGCTTTAAGGGACCCATCTTGTGCATCGCTTCCAGTTGCTGGTACATATCCTTAAGCGTGAACCTCCCTTGCATCATCTTCTCGACATCGATCTCCTCGGTAAACGCCTCCTCTGCACGCTCGATCAGCGTCTTGATGTCGCCCATCCCGAGCAGTTGCGAGATAAACCTGTCAGTCTCGAACTTCTCCAGGTCCTCGACGTTCTCACCAACTCCAATAAAAGCGATCGGCGCTTTTGTCTCTGATACTGCTGAGAGCGCACCGCCACCCTTTGCCGTGCCATCGAGTTTCGTGATGACAACGCCGGTAACCCCGACTGAGTTGTGGAATGTGCGTGCCTGATCCGTTGCCTGCTGCCCGATCGCGGCATCCAGCACAAGCAGTTTCTGATCCGGTCTGGAGATCGCGTGTATCTTCTCCATCTGCTCGATCAAGTCGTGTTCAAGGGAATGTCTGCCCGCGGTATCGATGATCTTCACATCATACGTCTTTAATTCGCCAAGCCCCCGCTCTACGATTCCGATGGGGTCATCGGTTCGCTCCCCATAGAAAGCGATGTTCAAACTGTCACACAGCATCTTTAATTGATCGTAAGCACCGGGGCGGTCGGTATCCGCGCAGATCACCGCGGGCTTCAAGCCCTTCCGCTGGAAGTACCGTGCCAGTTTTGCCGTGGTAGTGGTCTTGCCGCCACCCTGAAGTCCGACCATCATAATCGTCTGCTTCGAGAGCGATAGAGGTGTGCCAGCGCCTATGAGCCGGACGAGTTCATCGTACACAATCCGGATCACGTGCTCACGTGCGCCCATGCCTGCAGGCGGTTTCTCGTCAAGCGCCCGCTCGCGTATCCGCGTGGATAGATCCATCACATGCTTCACATTGACGTCTGACTGGAGGAGTGCGCGCTGGATCTCCTTTATCATCTCGTCCACTGCATGTTTGTCGACGCGCCCTCCGCCCGCGATCTTCTTGATCGCACCCTGAAGCGAGTCTCCAAGTTTATCAAGTACCATTAGTATCATATATGGCTGGAGCTTATAAAAGCGTAATGTAGACAACAAAGTTAAGTACCAGCGATATAACATAAAATACAACGGAAGGCAACGGGCAGGATATGGAGGTTTAAATCATGAAAGTTATGGTTGTGGATGACGAGCCAGACATTGTGGCTTTACTCTTGCTGATGCTTGACGATCCGGATTACGAGGTCATACCAGCATCAGGCGGAAACGACTGTCTTGAAAAACTGAAGCATGACGTACCCGACCTGATTCTACTGGACCTCATCATGCCCGACCTCGATGGCTGGGAGGTGCTGAACCGGATACGTCAGAATGATCGGTTAAAATTGATTCCGGTGGTTATTCTCACGGCAAAACAACTGACCGCAGATGTGGTGCATAAAAAAGCACCGCACATAACTGAGTATCTCGTCAAGCCAGTCACAAAAGAAGGTTTAATTTCAGTCATAGAGGATATTACATCTTCGTCAAAAAAACTTGGCGATTTTATTGATGCTGCAGGAAAAGCTGACGTTGATCCGGAGATGATCAACCAGTATGTCCAGCTAAACCAGCAGACCAGCGCGTATAAACGATTGCACACCTCGCTAGCGCAGATATACACCAAAAAGAGACTCGAAAAGGAAGACTCTGCAAGAAACACGATGAAAAGCATCGAACGAGTTATCGATCTGAAGGGGCGGAATCTCGAAGAACTCCACACAAGGATCTGGGGGATGATCGATGCCAGTGGTTAGTTATGGCAAGGATTTATATGAAACCATGTTCGAATTCTAAATCATGGACGAACTAGAAACAATCCGACAGAAGAAAATGGAGCGATTACAAACAATGACATCCGGAGAAGTACTGGTACTGGACGATACTAACCTTGCAGAAACCGTGCGCGAACATCCGTTTGTTGTGCTGGACTGCTGGGCTGAGTGGTGCGGACCCTGCAAGATGGTTGCACCGGTGATTGAGCAGCTTGCAGTAGAATATGCAGGCAGGGTAACGTTTGCCAAACTAAATATCGATGAGAATATGGGCACTGCCATGAAATACCAGATCAGCGCGATACCGACGATGCTGGTATTCAGGAATGGCGAGATGGCAGGACAGATCATCGGCGCACTTCCGAAGAACCACATCGAGCAGAAACTACAGGAATTTATGTGATCAGGGCTTTTTCATCTCTTGCAGCATCTTCGTGATCCGTTCACCATTGTCAGGGAGTTGCTCTTTTGAGGCAATCGCCATCTCGAATTCCTGCACGGACTCCTCGCTGCGCTTCAGTCGCTTTAACAGGAAACCGAGATTGGCGTGCGCCCTTGCAAAATCAGGTTCGAGTCTTAACGCCACTCTATATTCCCTCTCTGCTTTCTCAAACTGTCTTGAGCGGTATAATAAATTCCCGAGATCGTGATGAAACATTGCAGTATTATCCTCAATCTCAGCTGTCGTGCACGCTTCACCCCTCCTTTCGGTAAGCGCATACAGTAGCGCCATCTCTGTCTGTGGTACGAGTGTGACCGGCGCATCGGATCGATCGGGTACCTTCCCTGCAGGCGCGGCTCTTTTTACTTGGCCTTGATCTCGATTTCCAGCGGATGAAAGACCCGATGAACGCCTCTGTGAATCCACACTGGCAGCCGGGAGGTTCTCTCGCCACTCATTAACCTCTCGTTTCCACCGGTCAAGTTCGCCTTTCCATCTGGCGATCTTCCAGATGATCACAAGCGCCATGATCGAGACGGCTGCAATCCCAAGTCCTACCCATACCAACGGATCAATTTCAGAAAGGTCCAATCAGATCACATCCTCACAGTGTAACATCGCCTGCCCAAACGCCTGCTCATAAGACGTCCCGAGATACTCCCACACAGTTTCGTCCTCGAGAATTGCCCACAATACCTGCTGCCTCGTCCCCTGATCCGGAATCCTGCCCTTCAGGTACTCGCGCACCTCGCTTTGCAGTCTTGCCATATCCGCATACGCAGGCGTGATCACCTCCTCGATCCGCCCCCTGATGTATCGTGATAACGCAGGGCTGTGGGCAAGCGTGGAGATGCCGATTACAACATCACCGCGAGCGATGACCGACGGGATGATCACGTCGCCGAGATCGTCCACCCGGTTGACCAGCACGCCATGCCGGCTTGCGATGGCTGATAGGTGCTCGTTGTAGGCAGAATCGTCCGTTGCCGGTATCACCAGGAAGGCATCCTCTATCAGTTCGGTAAACGTATCATCGTCAAGTTTCTCATCCATGGTTATCAGTTCGATATCCTCTAATCCCATCAGTCTTTCAGTGAACTCGAAGCTCACGACAACCGTCTTTGCGTATCTTCCGAACAGTGCTGCCTTGCGCTCGCCAACCGAGCCGCCGCCGATGATCACCACCTTCCGGTCGCGAAGGTCGATGAAGAGCGGGAGGAATCCTGACATGCTAAGATTATTGAATCTATATCTATTAGAGTGTTATCGCCCCGGCAGCCGCTTGCAGGATCATGAGCGCGTCAAGCGAGGTGACGCATCCGTCGCGGATAACATCGGCTGCGTCGAGCGTTGCGGCATCGCACGAGGCGGAACCGCCGGCTGCGAGTCGGAGCGCGATCGCGGCGTCCGCGGGGGTGATGATGCCGTCATGGTTGAGGTTGCCCTTTAGTGGTGTGTCGCCAGTCCATGGGTGCATGAGCGGGTATCTGCCAACGCTGGTGCCGCTCGGCGGGATCGGGTGTGGGTCGTCGCCGATGCCGTCTATGTTGTTGTCGGTGCCTATGTAGTCAGAGTAGTAGTTGCCTTCGGCGTTATTATCCCACTGGTTGGTGCTGGTATCATAGGCGTTTTCAATTGTGTTGGTGAGGTTGTTGTGGTAGATTGTGTTGTAGTCGCTCGAATATATCAGAACGATACCATAGTTGTTCGAGTCCACGGTATTGTTTGTGAGTGTGTTATAGTTGCTCGAAGAATACAGGTAAACACCGTAGTAGTTGTTCGAGTTTATAATATTGTTCGTATGCGTGTTGTTGCTCGAGGAATCCATGTCGATGCCGTAGTCGTTTGAGTTCGCGGCGTTATTCGTAAGCGTGTTGTTGCTCGAATAAGACAGATGGATGCCGTAGCCGTTGTTCGATACGGTGTTGTTTGCAAGCGTGTTGTTGTTCGAATAATGCAGGAAGATACCGCCATAGTTGTTCGAGTTCGCGACATTGTTCTGCAGCATGCTGTTGTTCGAAGAATATAGCCAGATGCCGTAGTCGTTGTTCAATGCGTTGTTACTCGATAGCGTGTTGTTATTGCTCGAATACGATAGGCAGATACCAATATGATTGTTCGAGTTCGCTGCATTGTTCTGCAGCGTGTTGTTATTGCTCGAATACGATAGGCGGATGCCGTAGTAGTTCTCTGATACGTTATTCCTGCAGATGTCGCAGTAATCTGCATTGTTGAGATAAATCCCAGCCTTCCCCAAACCTGTCGCGCCCGTCGCCGTAAACCCCGAGAGGTTCACCCAATCCGCGATCACCTCAAACACATGATCCCCCGCATCCGCCGCCTCCGCCGCTGCACGGTCAACAGCCGCACACATCCGCGCCATCAGTCGGATCGCCCGGATACACCTCCCACTCAACCCCAGTGGCCCACACCCGCCGCCGCAAGCACCAGCAGCAGGAGGGTCATGCCACCTCCACGCAAGTAGGCGCGGCATCAACCAGCGCGCCAGCAAGCATCGCTCGCAGAACGGTGCCGGGGTCACTCATGAGAATATACCAGGTCATACCAATCACCACCAACCGTGCTATATGAAAAACCTCACAAAAGACTTATATCAGGTCAAATTTAGGAATATGTAAAATGATGGAGGTGCAACAACCCATACAGATAATTGAAGAGGTAGCAAGAGCTCTTAACATGGGTCGGGAGAGATTGGAGATGGAAAGCCTTAAAACATTTCTGGAAAAGGAGTTGATAGGCATAGAGGCAGAGATATACAAAATCGGTGCTAAACATGGGATAAGATCCATCTTCGAACTGGATGAGAAATTGAAAAGTGGGGCAATTACCGAGGAAGATATGATAGATGACTTTATGGAACTTGATTATCTGGAATCCAGAAGAGATGACCTGTTAAAAGCGATGGGGAAAGTTCAGTGGCAGATTTAAGCAAACTGAAGAGAATTGTCGATATAGAATACAGTGATATAACAAAGGATTCGAGTATCCACCATGATAAGCTTAGACTGTTCATAAGAGATAGTTCGATAGTGGATATCTGGTTTTCAAATAAGATACCGGGTCGTTTCTCATATCACTGGGAGAGAAGGCAGATCGATGGGATGATATATCGCCATGACAATTTCCCGGACCCCAGATGGGAAGAAGTCGCTACGTTCCCTAAACACTTTCACAATGGTTCACAAAATAGAGTACATGAGAGCAAAATAAATGACGATCCAGCCTCTGGCGTTCGTGAATTTATGGATTTTATAAGGAAGATGCTGAACTAAAAACTGGCTCTCTGGTAATTCGAGTTGCAAGCATCTCGCAAGATGAATTGTGTCTGTGAGGCATTGGAGGTGTAGAGATCACGAATTTCACGAATGCTAAACAAGAACAAATTCGTGTCATTCGTCCAAACGCGTAATTCGTGATTAAAACTGCATAGAAATCGACTAAATTCCCGGAAAATCTCCTACATCAGAGTGAGGAGATTTGGATAAAATGGACAATCTCTTTACAAGTGTTGGTCACTGCAACTCAAGATACCAGAGACCCTAAAAACTCTCCACACACGCACATACATCTTCGCTGGTAAAACAGTTCGGAATTTATCGCTTTGGTTACATCTGTTCACAAAAATCACATTCAGGGTGCCCTTCATCAAACCAACCTCCTACCATAAAAACTTAACCGTCACGATTGACTGAAACCCCAAAACCCCCCTGTACCGGCACCGACATCAGAAACGAGTTTACGCGCGCCTCACACTTTCGCCACCACTCGATCCCTCCTCTCCACCGCCTCCGCCGCTTCAACAGCCGCACACATCCGCACCATCGCCGATCAGCGTAAGTCGCTTGGCCACACCCACATTCCCGGGCATTAGTCCCCTCATGCACATAAATCGTATCCTCATCTCCTGCGCCGCAGGTCGCATCCTGAACCGGCGTGCCCTCGTCCGGGACTACACATCACACTCAGCACCAGCACCCACACCTGCCGCCGCAAACACTGTAACGAGCGCCGCAGCCACCAGCAGCAGGTGGGTCATGCCGCCACCTCCTCGCCGCGAGACCGTCCGTCTGCAGATGCGATTCCCGAGCAGCATCCCGAGAGCCATTCTAATTCTACGCAATCCCCATCACCTCTCGTATCGCAAGCAGATTCAGTTGTGACTGAGGCTTGATAATTCCGATATCGGGATCAAGGAACAAGATATTATCCTTGACCAGAAAATGCTTTGCAGGTCTGTCCAAGCCCTCATCATCGATACATTCAGCATCTACAAACCGGTTGAGGATATTAACAATGTCCTCTTTTTCAACCATGTAACTATCTTCTCCGATCATTATTCTCGGCTTGGTGTAATCCAAATAGTCAAGCAAATTCTTCAACTGGTTTACTCTCGTAGCAAGCATTTTCTTTGCAATTAATTCCTTTTCATCCACACGAATTAACTTCAACAGACACACTGGCTTTCCACCGCAGTATTTCCATGCCACCCTCGCCTCATCATCCGTAAAATCGTGCCCCTTCAAAAACTCAGTAGTCGTATTCTCATCAAAATCATCCACCAGCAGATATTCACTTCGCCCCTCCAGCATCGCTTCAGAGTAAACCTGCTCGATAAAGAGCGAATCAGAAGTGACCACAAATACGTGTGCCAGATGCTTTTCTTTTGTCAATCGTATAAAAAAATTGAATAGTTTGTAGATCAAAAGTCCATTAATCTTCATATCCCCGATCACCTGCAGCTCATCGATGATCAGCACTGGCACACGTTTTTTCGACATCTCAGTAAAGAAACGTTCGATGTATTTGAACATATCTTTACTTTTATCTTTCTTCTCGAATATCTGTTCAAAGAGATGCAATGGTATCGGGATTCCACTGAGGATATTCAAATCCTTGATCATCGATTGCGCATACTCAGAAACGTTATCAATCACGCCCCCCTCATCGATCTCAAATAACACATTAAGAAAGTCTTCGTAACCCGTGATAAATCTCCCACGCAGGTTAACATAGAATGGGGCATACTCATCAGGCAGTTGCCCTATCAAATGGTCAATTAACGTGGTCTTTCCGGAGTTTATCGGTCCGTAGACGAACGTGATCAGGGATGGCTCGGAATCCAGGATATCCATGATCTCTTTTTTCTCCTTTTCCCTATCGTGAAATTCTATTCGTTTCATGCTCTTTCTCCTCGTCACACGGTTATAATTCTATTGTGCCCCCAAGCTAGCTGCTATCTCATCGCCACCCACGGCCCGTGCCGCCGCCGCAAGCACCGCCGCGAAATCCGCAGCCACCAGCAGCAGGCAGGTCATGCCGCCGCCTCTGCAATATCTGCATGTCTACGTCCGGCCGCCGTGCCCGCGCACGCAAGCACCAGCGCCACGAGCACGCCAGCGATGAGCATCGTTCGCAGAACAGTACGGGAGTCAATCACAGGAATATGCCTGATCATAACAATCATCTCCTATATGTTACCCACTACAATCACCACTTTATATAAAACCTTGCATATCACAATTCTGCCCGCCTCCGCACCAATCGCAGCTATCCGCCTGCGACTCACAAGCCCTGCGCAACCCAATGCTGCCCGTTTTCCAGTAATTGCTGTTTTGCTCGAGTTGCATCAAGATATCTATTGCAACTTCTCCTGCACCCATAGATTTAGCAGTGTATCTGCCGATACGCCCCTCTTCCTTGCAAGAGATCGGACATCTTCTGACAGTTTACGGTCCAACGCATAGTAGGTTATCTCAGATAGAACGTCCACCTCGAATTCAGCAGGTTCTGTCCGGTCACAATAATCTGCAAGGTCATGTGTATCCCAGAATTCGCCAATATCTACGTAAGATTGTGCCTTTGAAATGGAACTCTCATTTTTCATATTTCCTCCTTTCTGAGTCTGTCCTATCTTCACTCATCTGAAAACCGAACTTTAACAGCGTCCGCGTGGGACTTAAGCCCCTCTTCATCCGCTATCGCAACAACCGTATCCCTAATCTGCGATAGCCCTTCCTTGCTGATAATCTGGATGCTTGATTTTTTTGTGAAGTAGGAAACGTTCAGACCCGAGTACGTCCACGCGTGCCCTGCCGTCGGCAGCACATGGTTCGTGCCTGATGCATAATCACCAGCCGGAACCGGCGCATAATCGCCGACAAAGATCGAACCGGCATTGTAAACGCTGTTTAGCACATCAAGCGGATTTCGGACCATGATCTCAAGGTGTTCCGGCGCAAACGTGTTTGAAAACCGGATGCACTCATCGATCGAATCGAAGATGAGGATTGCGCCGTGTTCGAGAGACTTTTCGATGATCTCTGACCGAACCGCATCTGCGCCTCGTGATCTAACCAGTTCGAACGCCTCATCGGCAACTGCCTCTGATGTAGTTGCAAGGATCGATACCGCATTGGAATCGTGCTCTGCCTGCGCCACCATGTCCGCTGCGATGAAATCCGGATTTGCGCTCTCGTCTGCGATTATTAGAACCTCTGATGGTCCCGCGGGAAAATCGATCCGGGTTGGAACCAGCATCTTTGCAGCGGTCACATAGACATTACCGGGTCCAACGATCCTGTCGACAGCAGGCACGGTCTCTGTGCCATAAGCCATAGCAGCAATCGCCTGCGCGCCACCGACCGCAAAGACCCGGTCCGCACCTGCAATCGCTGCGGCAGCAAGTGTCAGCGGGTTCACACTACCATCACCACCCGGCATCGGTGGAGTGCATATAACCGCCTCCGGGACGGATGCGACCTTTGCGGGTATGATCGTCATTAGCGCAGTCGAAGGATATGCCGCCTTCCCGCCAGGCACATAAGCGCCGATGCAGTCAAGAGGCGAGGTCTTCTGCCCGAGACTGATTCCCGGCGTAATCTCGCTTAACCAGAGCTCTGGTTCGAGCTGGGTTTCGTGAAACCTCCTGATGTTATCAGCAGCGGTCTCGAGATGCCACAGGATATCGGAATCGATCTCTTCAAATGCCTCTGATATAAAGTCCCCTTCGACCTCGATTGCAGAGAGACTAACATTATCAAACTGTTGTGTGTACTCGATTAACGCAGCATCCCCTCTGGTCTTTACGTCCTCTAAAATCGCTGAAACTGCTGGTTTTACCTTTGCAATCCCGGTCTCCCGGTCAAGGAGGCTTTTAAGTTCGGAATCGGTCAGTTGCGTGTGGTGTTTCTTGAGCATGATTCATCGCCTGCGTGCTATGTGCTATTTGATGTGAGAGGTCCGATGTTATCAGCCAAAGAAGATAGGTCTCTTTGAAAGCAGCACCGGTAGATTGATCTGGCGGTACGGCATCCCTGCGGTCTCAGCAAGCACCCTGTCGCGCAGTTCCTGAGCAGTTTCTTCCACTTTTCCGGATTCAGCGCGGATCGTTACGCTAAGCACACCACTTTCGAGTTCCTTGTCCCCGATTACGACGACATAAGGGATCCATTCCCTGCCCGCGGCGCGAACCCGCTTCCCGACCGTCTCATCACGGTCATCGATATCTACCCGGACATCGACGATCGCGGCGGCGATCTCCTCCGCATATCCAATGTGGCGCTCTGCAACCGGTATCAGCCGAACCTGTGTCGGCGAAAGCCACGTCGGAAGAGATGGCACGCCACCTGCCTTCGAGGTGAGGTGCGCCTTTTCGAGCAGTGCGTAGATGCACCGTTCGATTGCGCCACTCGGGGAGCAGTGAAGGATTGTCGGGCGCTGTTCAGCCCCATTTTTGTCGATATAGTTGATGTCGTAGCGTTGTGCATTCTCCACATCGATCTGGACCGTCGAAAGCGCGCTCGCCTTCTTAAGCGCATCGACATAATTGAATTCGAACTTAATTACGAAATAAAAGAATCGGGAGTCCCAGAGTTCGATCAATGCCGGCTTGCCGACTATTCTGACAAGTTCTTTGATGAAATCCTGGTTCTCAGTGTAAAAATCACGCGTAAACCGGATGGCAACCTCGTAATCATCATGAAGTCCGATATCTGCAAGCATCTTCATGCACATTCTGTACTGATCTTTGAATTCAAGAATCGCGTGATCCATATCAGCGCAGAGCGTGTGCATGTCAGGCATCGTGAATGCACGCAGCCGTCGCAGTCCCACCAGTTCGCCGTGCTGCTCTCTCCTGAAGCTGTACCTGGTCATCTCGACCATCTTCAAGGGGAGATTCCTGTGCGAGATGGTCATGTCGTGGTTCATCAAAAACTGCCCGAAGCACGCAGCAAACCGGAGGAAGAACGATCTCTTATCGGATTCTATCGAGTACTGTCTCGCTGGAAAGCGATCGAGATACTTCTTCAGTGTCGGATGGTTCACATCATACATGACCGGGGTCTCGACCTCGACTGCATTCATCTCGCCAACGGTATCGAGAACGTGCGTCTCAAGAAGTCGTTTCATAAGGGTTCCTTTCGGATAGAACCGCATATTTCCCGAGTCTGAGCCGGGCTCGTAGTCGGCAAGTTCGAGCCGCCTCATCAGTTCGACATGCGGAGGGATCTTATCAACAGCCCTGCTCTTCGCGGTCTCATATTCTGCAAAACTCAATAGGTCCGGATGCTCTTTGAAATCGAAGTCCTTAAGGGGTAGTAGATTCCCCTCGAGTGTGAGAACGTGCCAGTGCGAGACCGCTTTCTCTTCTGACTTAAGAGCTTCTGATACGATCTCTTCTCGCCCTTCTCTTCCTTCACCCCCCTTTTTCTCTTCTTTCCCTTCCGTCCCGACCCTTATCGTTCTAGAGAGCTCAGAGAGTGGGTGCCCCTTGCAACTGACCTTGAATGCCTTGTACCAGCCAAATGGCGCTCTCTTCACTTCGTAATCGCGAGATAGGGTTTCTTCGAGTCTCTTCAGAACATCGACCGCGACGACGGGTTTTGCCAGTTCGGAACTGAGGTGTGCATAAGGATAAAGCATTATCCGTTCTGTTTTTACTTGTTCTGCCAGTTTCCTGATCTCGTCTGCCGCATTCTCTGCTGTGGCGATCGGATCTGCTTCATCGTAACTCTCGACAGCGACAAAAGCGGTCAATCCCTCTTCCATGCGGCTGCTCTTCATGGTGGGGTCGATCTCTTCTGCAACTGGAGTGCGCTTCTTTGTCTCGTATTCGATATAATCTGAGTGAATTAATAACAACTGCATGTTTGTGCCCTATGTACTGGATTGTCTCTTAAGTTTATAAATATGCGGCAGAATACTCTGCTATTTGTAGGGAGGGGCCGTCACAAATATGGCTCTCTGGTGTCCGGGATCGGAGGATCCGGGGGTGTCTGTGAAGTTTGATACTATGGCTGCCTGATATATTCCACTCATCTTTCAAATATCCACTCAAAACTAACATCAACCACTCATTTTCACACAGTACTCGCTAAAAGATTAATCCGTTGGATGCCGATTCTGACTGAGCAGCCATAAACGTCCATGTGCTCGTAAACAAGAGCGATCTCACCTACGACCAAGCGCGGATCCCGGATTGATACCGAATCCACAAGGTATATTAGCATAGACCTCATACCCGAAAGTGGTGGATGAAACGATGAATAAAACAGTGGATGAAGCGCTGTGTGCGCTGGACCACCTCTGTGATATGATCGATTGTCGGCAGGAGGAACTGGAAGAGTACTTCCATCCGGAATCGGATGAAAAACTGGCAGCAGATCTGATTTCTGTTAAAAAACGCCTGACAGAACTTGACGAGGTGGTTGTCGAACCTCTGACCGATTATCTATATGATGAGGAATCTTATGGCTGCATCATCGCGGCGGATGTGCTTGGCGAGATTGGCAGCCCGGTTGCAATTCCTGCATTGATCGATGCGATCGAGACTGATGCGGACTATCTGTGCGAAACCGCGTCGGATGCGCTTTTGAAGATCGGTGCTCCTGCGGTCCAGCCGCTGATCGATAGGATCAGTGATCGCCTGGATAACCCGGAAATCGGTGAATATCGGCATAAAATCGATATAGTCTATACGCTCGGCACGCTGTCGGAGATACGGGACCCGCGGTCGTTCGGTTTTATGGTAGAACTCCTCGATAGGTTCGAGGGTGGTGAGGATCATCTGCTTAATTTATCATATCTGTGTACCTGTTTCTACGATCAACACAACCCTGAGATCATACCCCGTCTGAGAGCCATCGCAGAGAAATACAAGGATGTTTCGAGGACGCCCACCAACATATCTGTCGAAGCAGAGGATACCATCATGCGTCTGGGGGTTTATCAGGTAATCGGATCAGAGGATTGGGAGATCTATGGATGCTGCCGCATCTGTGAGAATTATGACCGTGGCGAGGGGGTATGTCTGGTTTCAGGCAATCATGAGCCCCGCGGTAACTTTTGCTTTGAATGCAGACCGAATGACGCGTTTGATTGCGGGACATGTTCTCTGGACGGGTGCAACATATTTGATATTCCGTCTGTGGATATCGACCTCAAATACCGCCGGGATGGTGAGGAATTGGTTGACAGGTTCAGGATTATGACCGATTATCATCAAGACTCCGGTTTTATCGGTATCGAAAACAATCTTATAGAGTTTAATTTTACGTTTTGTACCGTTGATGACCTGATCGAGTTAAAAGAGTTCCTTAAAGGTGAGGGCGACTGTTTTTCAGGAGGGGTGCGTGTCTTTGACCATGCCGCTGACCGATTCGATCCGGTCGTTGCTAAAGATGTCGTTGGACTGATCAGGCAGGGGGATTACGTCGCTGCCGTCTACAAGGGTCATGAATTCGAAGTGGAACTGATTCTGGATTCCGCTGCTATCAGTACATTGATCCCGGTTATCGATACCCAGCGGTTTCTGCTGTTGTGTGGTTCATATCAGATGCTAGCCGGGTTTTATGCTATACAGGAGGCGGTCTCAAAGCTCGGGGGGTTGATGGATTCTCCCGCATCGGAAGAAGAAACACCAGAATCAGAGTGCGACCATGAGTTTGAATTGCTAAAAACGCACAAGAAGTACACGGTGCATAAGTGCGTAAAATGCGGAGAGACGAAGAAGGAATTCGGTTAGAGAGTTTTTGTCTAACGACCCCGATGTTTTTTCATTACGCGGTTCGTTTTTGGGGCACTGCCGAAAGTAATACAAATAAGCAGGACACAATCTGTGTCTCATGAACGCCAGCGCACAGAAACTCACGCTGCGGGTGGCAGAGGCATATCACAGGGATGTCGGCAAAGGCATCGCACGCATCGACCAGGAGTTCATGGATCAGCTCGGCAAGTACATGGATGACGGAGGCATAGTCGAGATCACAGGCGGGAAGACCGCGTACGCGATTGTGCGCAGCGGCTATCATGGCGATTCCGGGCTTGACCTGATACGGATCGATGGGGATTCCAGAACCGATGCGGATACCGGGATCGATGACCGGGTTACGGTATGCAGGGTGGCACCAGTGGACGCTAGCAGAATCACGCTCGCGCCGACCCAGCACACTCGTTTCTCTGGCGGAGCGCGGTACCTGGCGCGGTATCTCAAGGGCAGACCGGTCGTGAAAGGGCAGCACCTCCGGGTCGAGACCGTGGACGCGCCGGTCGTCTTCGTGGTCACTGCAACCCAGCCAGCAGGCGTGGTCGTCATAACAAGGGACACCCAGATCGTGCTGAAGGGGCGCCCGGTCACGGACGAGGCGCATACCACACAGATCACTTATGAGGACATCGGAGGTCTCCGGCGCGAGATCGATCTTATCCGTGAGATGATCGAACTCCCATTCCGCCATCCCGAACTCTTCCGGAAACTGGGAATCTCCCCTCCGAGAGGCGTATTGCTGCACGGACCTCCCGGAACCGGGAAGACGATGATTGCAAAGGCGGTAGCGAATGAAACATCCTCTAATTTCACATCGATAAGCGGTCCTGAGATCGTTAGCAAGTTTTATGGTGAAAGCGAGAAACATCTTCGGGAAATCTTTGATGATGCGGAAAAAAATGCGCCAAGTATCATTTTCATCGATGAGATCGACTCGATCGCGCCGAAGCGTGGTGAGGTTGAGGGGGTGGGGGAGCGCAGGGTTGTGGCGCAGTTGCTCTCGCTGATGGATGGACTTCAGTCGAGAGGCGAGGTCGTCGTGATCGCTGCAACCAACCGCCCGAACGACATCGATCCCGCTATGCGCAGGGGCGGCAGATTCGATCGTGAGATCGAGGTAGGGGTTCCCGACCGCAGCGACCGGTCGGATATACTACAAATCCACACGAGAGGGATGCCGCTTGATGTGGAGATGCAAGAGAGTGGTCTCGATGATCTCGCTGAGACCACACACGGCTTCGTAGGGGCTGATGTCGCATCGCTCTGTAAGGAGGCTGCCATGCATGCACTGCGCATGATGATGGTGGACATCGATTTCGAAGAAGATATCCCGTCAGAACTGATCGAGCAACTGATCGTAACAAAGAAGGACTTTTACGAGGCTGTGAAAAATATAGAGCCCTCTGCAATGCGCGAAGTCTTCATTGAGATACCGCGGGTCGGGTGGGGTGATATCGGGGGGCTTGATCCCGAGAAGCAGGAATTAATCGAGATTGTGGAGTGGCCGCTTCGCTACCCCGAGATCTTCGAGGCGATTAACACAGACCCGCCAACCGGAGTGCTGCTATTCGGTCCATCTGGTACCGGAAAGACCTTGCTTGCAAAAGCGGTCGCTACCGAGAGTTCTGCGAATTTCATCAGCATCAAGGGACCTGAACTGTTGAACAAGTACGTCGGCGAGTCGGAAAAGGCGATCCGAGAAGTGTTTCGGAAGGCAAGGCAGGCAGCCCCCACGATCGTATTCTTCGATGAGATCGATTCGATCGCGCCTGTAAGGGGCGCGGGCTCAGACACCTTCGTGACCGAGCGCGTGGTCTCCCAGATTCTGACTGAGCTTGACGGACTTGAGGAACTGCAGGATGTGGTCGTGATCGCTGCCACCAACCGCATTGATATGGTCGACCCCGCGCTACTGAGACCCGGGCGGATCGACCGCCTCATCCACATACCGATTCCTGACAAGGATACGAGATCGAAGATCTTTGATATCCACCTCGAGGGCAAACCTGTATCTGATGAGGTCTCGGTACAGTGGCTTGCAGAAGTAACCGATGGGTATTCGGGTGCGGAGATCGAAGCCGTGTGCAGGGAGGCGGCAATGCTTGCGCTCCGCGCGGCAATGCCTGAGCGGGGGGTGGAAGCGGATGCGAAGAAGATTGCGGATGCGGTCAAGATCACGAGG
>QMVM01000016.1 GCA_003661105.1 Methanosarcinales archaeon
ACGACTTATAAACATCTCGAGGACGGAAACCAGTTTTCCGTGGTGCACATCGAAATGTTTATCGCCTATCACCAGCTCATCACCTAATTCCTTTACGATCTTCAATCGGGTCTCTATCTCGCCGGTCCGAAGCGTAAACATGCTGCTGACCACATCTTCAATATTCTTTCCGCTTGCTTTCGCGTTGATCAGTTTAACAAGCGACACTGGCTTTCCACCAGCATTGTGCCATGCAATCTCTTTCTCTTGCTCACCCCATCCATAACCATCCAGAAAAGCCATTGTTTGTTCATAACCAAAATCATCCACCCGCAGGTACTCACGCCGCCCCGATAGCATCGCCTCGCTGTACACTTGCTCGAGAAAGAGCGAATCAGAGGTCACCACAAAGACATGTGCCAGATGCAGCTCTTTAGTGAGTCGAACAAAGAAATTAAATAATTTGTATATCAGATGCCCATCGATCTTCATATCCCCGATCACCTGCAGCTCATCGATTACCAGCACTGGTACACGTCCACTTTCGTAAAAAACCCTGAGAACGGTCTCTATGTAAACGAACACATCCTCTATCTCTTTTTCCTTAAATAACTTCAAGAATGTATCTTTTGGTATTGGAATTCCATTATAGCTTTCAGGCAGAACAGCAGCTACCGGCTTTAAGAACTCTTTTATTCGTTCATATCTTGCAACATGTTCCACATCGAAGAGAACTTTTATGAAATCATCGTAATTGCTGATGAATCTGCCTCTCAAATTTATGTAAAACACCTTATAATCTTCTGACAGATGGTCTATCAGGTGTGTAACAAGCGCAGTTTTTCCGGAGTTTATCGGTCCGTAGATGAAAGTGATCAGGGATGGTTCTGCGTCCAGAATATCTATGATCTCTTTTGTCTCCTGTTTCCGGTCATGGAATTCGATCCTTTTCATGCTTGTATCTTCGCATCCACCCGGTCATAATTCTATCGCGCCAGCAGCCAGCTGCAGGATTATGAGAGTGCCCGGGCGATGTGACCAGACCGCCGCGGATGATGTTGGCAGAACGATCCTGTTGCCGTAGCCCGATATCCCTTTGGGGACTGGTTCCGGCGATCAGATCGCTGATTCCACTTTGCGCTTTGCATCACTCTTCGATCTGCTCCACGATCACCTGCTCGATGTTGATCTTCGCATTCTTAAGGATGATCTTGATCCCGCCACCAGACCCGGGCGACATTCCAGCAACCGGCATCGGCATCCCAACCGGCATGCCCGCGGCAGGTACCACTCCTGTTACTGGCGCCGGTGCGGCAGTGGCAGAGGCGGCAGGCTTCTTTGCACCCGCTTCTTTCGCTTTCGCTTCCTCTTTTGTCTTCCACTCAGCAACAATCGGATGCTTCTTCTCGACCAAAAACGCCTTTAATGAATCGAGATCGGTTGCATCCGCCTCAGTTGCGATCGCATCCACGATGTCCTCGGGAATATCGTCAAGCACACGATCCTTTAGGTGCTTTGGCATCCAGCCGACCCGGTTCCAGCCACCATCAGCAGCGATGAACTTAGGCGACCTGAAGTAGTTGATCCCGATTCCGAGGAAACCGACGATCTGCTTGCCGCCGCCGGTCTGTCCAGCCATATTTGCAAACGTAAGCCCGTTTGGCGCAGGGTCTGCGTAATCGCGATCCACCCATGCGATGATATCGAGCTCAGGGATGTAAAAGCCGACGACCTCGAAGCAGCCACATGATGTGTGCGGATACTCAAAGAACGAGTGCAGTTTGATCTGGGAGTACTCGCCCTGTGACGACGATACCGCAACCTCATTAACGCCCGTGTATTCGCCGCCTACCTCATCTATACACTCACCCTTCTCGATTGCGAACTGCGGACCCTCGGGATCGACCTTTGCAGCGGCTCTCCCGTCAAACCAGTTGATCGCACCGCAGAGCGATACCCGGTCAGGAGTTACCACACAGACATTGGTCGGGGCAAACGACTGACAGAGCGTGCACCCATAGAACGTGTCCACATCCTCGTCATGCAGGTCGCGCGTTCGCGCGTCCCTTGCCTCATATATCGCATGGATCTCCGGAAGTCTCTTCTCGATCTCGTCAGCGTCTGTGATGTAGAGGGTTTCCATCTTCTCGATGAAGGTCATCTCGTTTTTAAAGAGCATCATGGTCGCTTTTGCGAGGGGTTCGAACGAATTAAGCCCCTTCTCGACCGCATCCTTACTGATACGAAGCCAGATGTCGTACCGCTGATTCAGATGCATGAGACCGTTTATGTAATTTTGAAAATCATGATTTCGACGTTCAACGATTGCTTCAAGGTCGGGTTCGACTGCTTCGCCCGCTATACGGTAGATCATTGCGAAAGGATGCCTCTCGCCCTCATTCATATCAGAGAGATCCGGACCGATCAGGGTGAACTTTCCGTCCTCGACCTCGTCCATGCCTTCGGCACGCACCAGTTCAAAGCCCTTGCTCTTCGGTCCTGCGAGTTCGATATACATGCCGTCCTTTCTGATCCGTTCCCCTTCGAACATGGGGGATAACTCAAATGGGAATTCGTCTGCCATTGGATGCCTCCTGAATTAGATGATGAATCGTGACAATCTACTTAAACCTTATCGCATTCATTCCATATATTCAAGTACCCTCCGGTGAAAGTATTGGATGATGTCAGCATCAGCGAGTTCAGACGATTACACGAAATGGAGTTTGATCGCATCAGGTGAGGGAGCAGGTAGGATCGCAGCCCTCTACTTTGCAAGTATGCGAAATGAGGCGATAGCAGACAGGATCTTACTCCTTAACAGCGCAAGAGCGGATTTGAAGAAGGTACTCGATGAGATCGCAGAACATCTCGGGGGTAAAGAGGCGAAGGCACTTGAAACGATCCGGCGAGAGCGCGTACAGCTTTTTGGCAGACAGAGTACTGGAACAGGCAATTTCTGGAAGGTCGGAGAGAATGAAGCGAGGATCGATTTCGATGAGATTATAAGAAGGCGAATCGAGAGTCTCGGGCTTACGAGCGGTGATGCGATGTTTGATATCATGACGCTTGGCGGAGGTACCGGCAACGGCAGCATCCCCTACATCATCGACCAGCTGAAACATGGGTCCGGGAGAACCGCTTCAGGGCACAAGCACTTCGCGCTATGTGTATGGCCCGATCTGATCGAGGCGGATCACCGGCATTTCAATGCGATCTGCGGACTGTCCCGATTGCTCAAGTATGGCGAGGATAGCCACCAGAATGCTGACATGGTGATGATTGTTGATAACACAACCCTCGGAAGAAAGATCGAACTGGATGGCCACGAATCCAATTATTACTTCGAGATCAACAAAATGATTGCGCAGGCGATCGATATGATGATGGCTCCGGGTAGGAAGAATACGAACCGGGTGATCGATGTAAATGACTACATCGTCTTCCCGTCGCACATCGGCGTCTACCATACCACACCGTGCATGTCGCTTGGCAACGATGTGGATATGATCAGCATCGAATCTGCGCTTGATGATGCGATCGAGAACGCGTTCTTCCCGATGGACCCCTCCACCGCAACCGTGGTCTGGTTGATCGTGCGCGTGCCGAAACGCTACTTTAATATCGGACAGTTCGAGCAGCGGACACTCGACCACAAGTTCAAGGGATGGGTGGAAGATAACATCATCGGAAAATTGCGTTATTCGACGGTAACGTTTGTCGAAGAGGATATAGATACATTTGATGTGCTTTTGTTGCTCGGCGGATTCAAACTCGAAAAATTAGTTCCGGAATCCTTCGAAAAATATCTGATGTTCAAGGAATTGCTGGAATTAAACGCAAAGAACGGCGAGATCTCGCTTGCGCAGTTCGGCGATGACGTGACCCTCTCGACAGATGAATTAAACCGCATCGAGCAGAACCTGCGGGATTACATGGCGCACATCGATGACGTGGTGAAACGGCTGAGCAAGTGAGGTTCGATTTCATCCACACGCATATGAATGCCAAAGAGTCGATTGGATAGTTTAGGATACAAAAGACGTAAGCAAACCCATATAGCGTTTAACGATTGCGTAGTTCAAGGCAAAAGATACGCAAATCCGATATATCGGGGCAGGGAGATGAATGACCTCGAAACCGTTAAACGGACCGTAGATATACTCGATCGTTTTGGCGCGCGGTATTCCCATGAGTCGGTGGGTAAAACAGACAACTAATTGAAAAGGATGATTTAAATGATACTATAGAACAGTTATTTTAATAATAAAAATTAGAAGAAGTTAAATTTAGGAGGGTGGCAGGTGGAATACAGCGTTTAACTCGAACAAACCGAGGAAGGTTGTGCGGTCTGGTGTCCGGGGTTGCCTGGGTGCTGGTCTCATGACACGACCAAAAACGAAGCGCTTGAGAACATAAAGGACGCGATAATAGCATATATGGCAACGGTTGAAGACCTTATGGTTGGCAAGACGGTCCCTTGCCAATTTTAGATCCTATAGAACCTCTTATAAGTCTCTATCGCACGCATCCCCTGTTCAGGATACTGGCTCAGCATAAAATCCACAAACCGCGCCGCGCTCACACAGTCCTTCGTGAAATCGAGTAACTCCTTTGCCAGCTTCCGCGATTTCCCCCCTTCTGCCGGAATCTCAAACGACACACAGAAATCGCGCACAGAAAAGCATCTCCTCCTGAGAATCGGCGAGATCGAACCTACGAGAACCCGGTCTTCGAGTTCGACATAAGCAGGGACGCCTTTCTTATCTATCCGCCTGGAATCGGTCAACCCATAAAAATCGCGATACGAATGCAGTTCAAGGTAGATCGCGGGTTTTATCTCTTCGATCGCAGCAACGAGATCCCTGCCGTAACCCTCGTAGTACCGGGCATCAAGTGTGCTCACATAAGCGCGATCCGTGAGTTTCGGTATGATCACAAGCGTCCCGGTTGTAGGAGCGTCCAGTGATTCAAGCAGCTCAGATGTATGCATCCATTCATCGCCGTGCAACCCCCCGACGAACAATCGCTTCGGATCACCGCTGCCGAGTGTGAGCCTCTTTGCTACTGCCATTACGTCCTCTTTACGAGATTTGCATATATATGTGCCTGTCTTGTCGGTTCAGGGAGCTTGTACCAGCGCGAGAGGTGTCTTTATTTCGATGCCAGCCATCTATCAACCACTATGTGGTCTCCTGATCTGATCTTGGTTTGGGAATTATGAAGGTCTCTGTGTGCGGGGCTTTTTGGGCGGAATCCACTCAAAGCCGCGTATCAAAAAGCTTATGAAGCGCTAAGTGTATCAGGATCACTATGTGGTGTAAATATTCGGTAATCATTATTCTGATCGTTTCGATGATCATCGGTGGCTGCGTCGATCAAGGATCCAATGAATCACAGGAGCCGCAGGAACCCATTCAACCGAAAAAACCGGTTCTGAAGACTGAACCAATCGATCTATCCAGCACTACAGCAGAAAAGATGGATTTTGCTAATCATTACTCATTAAATCCACTGGAAATCTCTCTGAACGCTCCGCAGTACGATCTGCCCCTGCAGACAAATCAAATCTCAAACTATGAGCCGTTCTCCAGAGAAATCCAGCTCAGCGACGATGCCTTAAGTCTACTGGAAAAAAACGGCTTCGTTGTCATAGACAATCCTTTCGACCGGACGGAAGAGGACATCGTCCAGCCGTACAAGATGCTTGCTGATGATGAGATACCGATCTTCGTCACCACTGACTCGCTGCTGCACCTCTACCATATTCAGTTCGATGAGACGCTGCGGCAGATCGAGGAAAGGGAATTTTACGACCTAGTCTGGGAGATCAGCGAGCAACTGCTGAACAGTTCGATGGAATCATACAAAAATTCCGACGGGGATCTGAAAGAAGCAGCAAGAAGAGATGTTGCTTACTTTTCGGTCGGTCTGAGTCTGCTAAAGCCAAAGCCAGATCAGGTCTGTCAGAGTGAGAATGAATGGGACTGCACCGATGCTTATTTCAAAAAAGAAGATCTGACGCGTTACAGTTTTGAGGTCCAATCTTATGTCAGGGACGATGTCGAAGCCGAATTAAAGTTGATAGAAGCACATTCCGGATTTGCAGGTTCGCCTATATTCATTTACAAGGAAGATTACTCCCAGTACGTCCCGAGAGGGCACTATACCAGATCAGAAAAATTAAAGAACTATTTCAGAGCGTTTATGTGGTACGGCAGGACGAGCATGCTCCTCAAGGGCTCGGATGCGATACCGCCGGGAACGGCCGACCCATACGATCCCGTGGGTCTCATCTCACAATACGATGCACGAATCCAGACGACGGGCGCCTGCCTGATAGCATCCGAATTCGCTGCTGATGGAGAACTGATGGGCAAGTGGGACAGGATATATTCGGTAACGGCTTTTTATGTGGGGCTCTCTGATGATCTGGGTCCTTATGAATACATCGATGCATTAAACTCGGTTTTCGGAGGTTCATTCGATCCGGATAACCTGAATGATGAGACGATTGGGGAGTTGAAAGTAAAACTTACAGAGTATGGATCGCCAAAGATATACGGCGGGACCGGAAATTGTGTGGCATTCACCTCGGAAGAGGCAAACCAGTGCCTGAACAACACCGCAGGATTCCGGTTGATGGGGCAGCGGTTCATTCCTGATTCGTATATGTTCACAAACCTCGTCGGCGTATATACGGGCCTCTACGAGGGGGATGGAAAAAAGCCGTTTACATTTATCATCGATGGTGCTGGAAGGCCGGTCAGGGGATTTCCACGCGGTCTCGATGTCATGGCGCTCCTTGGATCGGATCGGTCGAAGGAGTTGCTGGATGAACTGAACGATTCCAATTACAAGTATTATGACCGCCAGTATAAGGAGCTGGAGGCTGAATTCGACTCCTTTGATACGGCGGAGTGGAACAAAAACCTCTACTGGTCGTGGCTATTCGCGCTAAAACCCCTTCTCTATGATCACGGCGCGGGCTATCCGACGTTCATGCAGACCGATGCATGGCAGGACAAGGAACTGACCACGGCTATGGCATCATGGGCAGAACTCAGGCACGACACGATCCTCTATGCCAAACAGAGTTACACCATGGTGGCTATGTGTGCCCCACCCATGGGAGAAGAGAAACCAGCTGTCGGATACGTTGAGCCGGTTCCCGAGTTCTACAACCGGTTGCTTGCGCTAACAAGGATGACGAACAGTGGTCTTGCCGAGATGGACGTTCTGGACAGTTCATCAAAGCGCAGACTGGAAAACCTCGAGAGTATACTTACGAGACTTGTCAATATCTCGTCAAAGGAACTTGAGAACGAGGAACTCTCAAAGGACGATTACGATTTCATAAAGAATTTCGGTGATAATCTTGATGGCGTCATCGCTGATGTCGAGGATAAGGCGAAGAAGACGACGATCGTCGCTGATGTGCATACCGATGGTAATACAGAGCAGGTTCTCGAAGAAGGTGTGGGCTACGTCGATCTGATCGTTGTTGCATACAAACTCCCTGACGGAAGAATCCTTGTGGGAGCTGGTCCGGTCATGAGTTACTATGAGTTTAAGCAGCCGATGGATGACAGGCTCACAGACGAGGCATGGAGGGAGCTTCTGGATTCAAATCCGCCAGATAGGCCGGAATGGGCGTCGAATGTGCTTCGTTCCCGGTAGCGGTAACTACCAGAGAGAATCCAAGTGTTTCAGGAAAATAGTAAAAATCACCAAAGGAAAACGAAGTTTTTGGATGCAAATTACCAATTGGAACCATCCAATGCTTAGCCAGAGCTACAACTGCACTTTCTTGCCCCCACTGCTCGGCTAAGCTGATAACCCTTTGCGACGCGGCAGGGCTCAGCCCGCAAACTCCACGAACTCACGCAGCTTGCCAAGCGCAGCACCGCTGTCGATAACCTCTTCCGCCTTCCGAACCCCCGATTCAAGATCACGTACCATCCCGGAAACATAGATCGCAGCACCGGAGTTGAGTATCACGACATCTCGCTTCGGTCCTTCCTGCCCCTCAAATATCGATACGATGTCGGAAGCATTCTCTTCAGGAGTTCCGCCTGCAATGTCCCTGATCGCAGCTCTCGCAATCCCGAAATCCTCTGGCTTAACAGTGTAAGTCGAGACCGCTCCGCCTTCGAGCGATGCTATCGTTGTCTCGCTGATATTCGAGATCTCATCCATGCCATCGCCATGCACGACCATGGCACGCTCGCTTCCAAGGAGAGCAAGCACCTCTGCAATTGTCTCGCAGAGCGCGGGATCAAAGACGCCGATCACCTGCGCAGATGCGTCTGCCGGGTTGGTGAGTGGTCCGAGGATGTTAAAGACGGTGCGCACGCCAAGCTCCCGTCTGGGACCTGCGACACGCTTCATCGCCGGATGGAAGACCGGTGCCAGAAGAAAGCCGATCCCGACCTTCTCGATGCATTCTTTCACCTGTTCCGGCGGGAGATCGATTCTTATGCCGAGAGCTTTCAGCACATCCGCGCTTCCGGACTGTGATGTGATCGCGTAGTTTCCGTGCTTTGCGACAGGAATTCCTGCGGCGGCTGTGAGGATTGCAGCGGCTGTGCTCACGTTTATCGTGTTGTGAACATCGCCGCCCGTGCCGCAGGTATCAATAAGCGTCCCTGCCACATCCGGCGCGATGGTGCGTGCAGCGGCGCGCATGCCGCGTGCAAATCCAGCGATCTCGTCGATCGACTCTCCTTTCATCTTAATCCCGATCAGGAACGCGCCGATCTGAGCATCGGTCGCATCCGTAAAGATGCTTGCAATGGCGCGCTCCGCCTCTTCTATGCCGAGGTCTCTTCCTTCGCATACGATCTGTATGTATTCATTCATCATTGCACCACCTCTGTCAAGGCTGCCGCGCGTGTAAGCGTTGTGCAGCCCTCCCGCTGCCAAGGGAGGTTTTGTGTAGGATGCGCTGTAGTCTATTATGTAGGTATCGCAGAAAACCAGTGCTGCCACAATGCATAATAATAGATAATCAAACCAGTGATACCATGAACCGATCAATCCCGCGCACCATTTTCGCAACACTCGCAATACTTTTGATCATCCCGATCTGCGCAGGAAATGTGCATGAAACTACCATCTACTACCTCAATGACAGCGTCGAGACCGGAGATACTCTTGAGCTGGAGCAGGGGTATCAGCTAACGATCGAGGATATCAGGAAGAATGATGCGGAGATCAGCATATTTAATGGCAGCGAAGCGATCCTGAATACCAGCATATCAGGAGATTACACGTTTGATAAGGAGATCGCTGGCATCAATTACGATATTATACGGATATCAATGAACTTGAACGGAGGTGATCCGGCTCCAATGGTGCTTGAACAGTACCGCGATCCTGACAAGCCGTTTGATTACCCGCTGATCGGTGAAGTATCCATAAACATCAAAAAAGGCGAGCGAGAACCTTTGAAAGCAGGATATGAACTCGAAGCAACCTCTATCATCGATAACAATGTTGTTCTTACGCTGTATAAAGGCGATGACATAGTCAAACAGGAGAAACTGAGCGGAAGCGACAAACGGTTCATTCATACAACGAAGGTCGACGGGCAACGCCACACCATCCTGATCGCAAACCTGGATCGGATATCTAACAACGATTCGGTGCAGTTAAGCGAATTATCGCAGTTCAAAGATCCGGAATCCGCAGACGAGGGTGACGATGATGATGATGACGATGGTAAATGGAACACCGAACTTGTAGAGTCGCCATATTTTCGGTATCTGCTGAGCATCTTTGTATTTGCCTGCGTCTTTGTGATGGTCCTCGGTATCGCAAGGCGGGTGCACAAGTGAGCGGTGACATGGTGTTGATGGGCGACGTGATACGTGAGTAGGAGGGGAATCTTATGGAATATCTGATCCGGAAGGCTGTGGTGCAGGATGTCCCGCATATGCAGGGACTGATCAACGGATATGCCAGTGACGGGGTGATGCTCCCGAGATCGCTTTCCGAATTATACGACAATATCCGGGATTTCACGGTGTGTGTGGGCAGCGACCAACTGCTCGGATGCTCTGCCCTCCATGTATGCTGGATCGGTCTCGCAGAGATCGCATCCTTTGCTGTGAGGCAGGATGCGCACCATCAGGGGATCGGGGCGCAACTGCTACATGCATCGATGGATGAGGCAGCGGGGCTTGGGCTCGACACGATCTTCACACTTACCCGCGTGCCTGACTACTTCCGGAGGCACGGGTTTGTTGAGGTGGATAAAGGGACGCTTCCGCACAAGGTATGGAGCGGCTGCATAAAATGCCCGAAGTTTCCTGATTGCGATGAGATTGCAATGACGAAGCGGCTGTAGGTGCGGCGGGATGTGGGTGGGTTGGCCCGCGCCGATCATGCATCTTATTTATATCGATACAGGTCAACAAGTATCTGCATGGAAGAACCATCTCAAACCGATCTCTCCGAGATGTACCACAACACCGAAAGTATCATAAACTCGATAGTGGGTGAGGTTGGCAAGGTCATCGTCGGTCAGAAGGACGCTCTGGAACATCTGATTATATCGATGCTCTCAAACGGGCATGCGCTTATCGAGAGTTATCCGGGTCTTGGAAAGACACTCATGATCAACACCATGTCAAGGGCGATGGATCTCTCATTTAACCGGATCCAGTGCACGCCGGACCTGATGCCGTCTGATATCACAGGTACCATGATCGTGGAGGAACATGCAGGAGAGAAGCGGTTCCGATTCGAACGTGGTCCGGTCTTCTCAAACATCGTGCTTGCAGACGAGATCAACCGTGCATCCCCAAAGACCCAGAGCGCGTTTCTCGAGTCGATGCAGGAGAAGCAGATCACCGCTGGAAACGAGACATACAAACTGGATGCTCCTTTCTTTATTCTTGCAACCCAGAACCCAATCGAGATGGAAGGGACATTCCCGCTGCCAGAAGCCCAGCTCGACAGATTTCTGATGAAGATACTGATGGATTATCCGTCTTTGGAGGAGGAGCGCATCATCGTGGATCGGTACACATCCACATCCGAACCGAGTGTGAACCGTGTCATTGGTGGGGCCGAGCTCATTACTCTTCAGCACCTGACCAGGGAGGTTCCGATCTCTGAAGAATTAACGGCACATGCGATCAACATCGTGACCGCAACCAGGAATTGGGAGAACCTCGAATACGGCGCATCCCCGCGTGCATCGATCGCGCTCACACTGACTGCGAAGGCGAGAGCGCTGATTAATGGGCGCAACTACGTATCCAAAGAGGACATCCATGCGATGGCATGTCCGGTCCTGCGGCACAGGGTCATTCTGTCATTTGAGGCAGAGCGGACCGGAATTACCCAGGACAAGGTGATCCACGAGATCACAAAGAGCGCTAAATAGACTGGTAATGCGGGTTACAACCACTTTGGGTTACCTGAGTTACCGCACCAATGCCAACATTAGCGATTTTGCTCAAGCGTCACAAACCTGTAAACGCCACACCAACCAATCCCAAAAGAATATGTAGCATCGTAACAACATGGGGTCTATGCTTCCAATACTCACGAAGTCGCTTAAAGACGCACCGATCACGCTTCGTGGTGACTATTACTACTTCATTCACCCGATAACGGATGGCGTACCCGAACTTACGCCTGCACTCCTATCAGAGGTTGCGGATCGCATCATCGAACTAGCGGATGCCAGTGTGGACAAGATCGTGACGATCGAGGCGATGGGAATCCCGGTCGGGACAGTGCTTTCCATGAAGACCGGCATCCCGCTTGTGGTCATCCGGAAAAGGCAGTACAACCTTCCAAATGAGATTGCTGTGCATCAGCGCACAGGATACTCGAAGGGCGAACTGTACTTAAATGGGATTAATAAGGGGGACCGTGTGCTGGTCGTGGACGATGTGATCAGTACAGGAGGTACAATGAAAGCGGTCAGCCTTGCGCTTGAACTTGCTGGCGCCGAGGTATCGGATATCGTCGTGGTCATCGAGCGCGGCGAAGGCGCAGAGGTACTGCGTGCAGCGGGACGTGATGTGAAGACGCTGGTCACGGTGGAGGTGGGCGCTGAGGGCGTCACAATCAAATCGGCTCAGTGATGGCTGATACGGTTCTCGTCTCGGATCTCGTCACTTATTTGCGATGTCCGCGCCTTGTATACTTTGCAAACCTGTTAAACAACCGCGAACCGGTGGAGCGGGATGTGGATGCGAGATACTTAGCCCACCTCATCTCGAAGGAGCTTGCGCTCACGTATCACCGCGCCGCTGCAAGTACAAGTGAAGATGTAGCAGAAGTGCTGCAGACCGAGCTTGACCGCATCGTAAACGAACTTCCGATAATTTATCGTGCCGAACTTGCAGGTGTGGATCACTCCGTGATCAGGGACGCAGCAGAGAGCATCGATATCGGCGCAATCGGACTACAGATCACAGATGTCATCAGGAAGACCGGTAGGGACGAACTTCTTGCAAGGATAACTCCGTATGCGGTCGAGTACGCAATCTATTCGGACGCTCTCGGGCTTGCCGGATCTCCTGACAAACTGGTGCGGGTGGGTGACTGTGTGCTGCCATATATGATCAGGACAGGCAATACGCCTGAAAACGGGGTATGGAAACCCGACCGGCTACAGATTACAGCTTATGCGATGCTTGTGGAAGAGCGGTTCGGACAGGTTGTGGAGTATGGTTTTGTGGAGTATGCACGGTTCTTCGAGATGCGGAAGGTGGTTATCAGATCCGGCGACCGGCGCAGGGTTCTTGAGTTGCGAAACCGTGTTCGGATGATCAAAGGCGGCAGGATGCCTGACCGCGCGCAAGGTGCGCCGTGCGAGCTCTGTGTATTCGAGGATGATTGCGTCGCGAAGCGGTCGCTTGCATCGAAGTTCTGGTAGCGTTTCCAAGCCCTGTGATTTGTATCAAATATTTAAAATATATTGGTAACCGAAAAGCATATATGCAAGCGATCTCACCAAAATAGAATTGGTAATTACTCCTGGAGGCAATTGCAATGAATGCATTAATACTTGCGATTATATCATTCGGTGGGTTTCTTCTAGCATACAGGTTCTATGCGACCTTTCTTGCCGAAAAGATATTTGCGTTAGATCCGGGTTCGAGAACACCCGCTCATGAATTTGAGGATGGTGTCGATCACGTGCCGACCCTGAAATCCATCCTCTTTGGACATCACTTCGCGTCGATTGCCGGTGCAGCACCGATTGTTGGTCCTGCTATCGGCGTGATCTGGGGCTGGCTTCCCGCGTTTCTCTGGGTTGTGTTCGGGACGATATTCTTAGGCGCGGTCCATGACTTCGGCTCGCTGGTAGTCTCTCTGAGACATCAAGGGAAGTCCATCGGTGAACTTACCGAGGACATCATAGGGACTCGTGCAAGGAACCTATTTTTATTGATCATGTTCTTCCTGCTCCTGGTTGTGATTGCGGTCTTTGCCCTCGTGATTGCTCTGATGCTTAACTGGTACCCGCAGACAGTCTTCCCGATAGCCTGCGAGATGATCATCGCGGTTGTTGTCGGATACATGGTCTACCGGATGAAGACCGGCGTCTTGATACCGACTGTCATTGCGGTGATAGTTATGTATGCTACGATATACATGGGCACATATATGTTGGATCCAATTGTACTTGGAGAGACATTTCTCGGTTCAGGGTTGACCACATGGATATACATCATACTGCTCTACTCGTTCATCGCATCGGTGCTCCCGGTCTGGCTGCTCTTGCAGCCGAGAGATCACATCAACGCGCATGAACTATTCATCGGCATGGGGCTCATGTATCTCGGGCTCCTGATAATTCGACCAGAGGTGGTCGCACCTGCGGTTCAACTACACCCGGAAGGTGCTCCGTCGATCTACCCTTTCCTCTTTGTGACGATCGCATGTGGCGCGATATCAGGATTCCATAGTCTCGTGTCATCAGGAACCACTGTCAAGCAACTGGACAACGAGGCTCACGCAAAAATGATCGGTTATGGCGGCATGCTCGCAGAAGGCGCCTTAGCCACTATCGCCATCATTGCATGCACAGCAGGATTTGCTACCGTATCGCTCTGGAACGAGCATTATACCAGTTGGGGCGCGGCAGCAGGACTTCTGCCTAAACTCACTGCCTTTGTGGATGGCGCGGGGAGCTTTGTTGAAGCATGTGGAATACCGTCCGAATTCGCTATTGCGATCATTGGCGTCGTCGTTGTCAGTTTTGCGATGACCACCATCGACACCGCAACAAGATTGCAGCGATACGTGATCGGAGAGATCGGCAGCAACTACAACGTAAACATCATCAGGAATCGATACATCGGGGGTGCGATCGCTGTACTCACCGCACTTGCACTTGCACTTGCAAAGGATGCGGGCAAAGGCGGAATGATTCTCTGGCCTGTCTTCGGAACGACCAACCAACTGCTCGCAGCACTTGCTCTGCTCGTGATCACCATGTACCTCATGCAGACAAAGAAGCCAATTATATATACGCTGATCCCGATGATCTTCATGATGATTACCGCAATGGCTGCCATGGTGTTAAATATCCGGACATATTACAACGCAGGAAACTGGATGCTGACCGGAATAGGCATCGTGATCTTCGTGCTTGCGTTGTGGCTTCTCTTTGAGGCATGGGATGCGTACCGGAATAGGGCGGTTCATCGATGACATGCTTCAGATGGACGGATGCGTGTGACATAAAGAGTGTGCAACATATTTAAAGCAGAGACCAATAGATAATCACTGATGAAGGCGGTTATTCTTGCTGCGGGTGAAGGGGTGCGGTGCAGACCACTGACACTTACGAGATCGAAGGTGATGCTTCCGGTCGCAAACAAGCCAACGGTTGAGTATGTGGTGCAGGCGATACACGACAGCGGTATCAAGGACATTATAATGGTTGTTGGGTATGCAAAAGAGCGCATCATGAATTATTTCGGTAATGGGAAGGATTTTGATGTTGATATCGAATATGCAGAGCAGAAACAGCAACTCGGTACGGCACATACGATAAAACAGGTAAAGGATCTCGTGGAGGGGGAATTTCTTGTACTCAATGGAGACAATCTCGTGAGCGAAGAGACGATTACGGATCTCACAGAGAAACACACGGGGGGCGTATCGGTTCTGACGGCAGCAAGAGCGGATGCCACCGGATATGCGCTTGTCGAGGAGAGGGACGGGAAGGTTCTACAGATCACCGAGGGTCTGACACTGAAGGGTGTCTGCAATGTCAATACAGGCATCTATATATTTGGGCAGGATATCTTTGACGCGATCGAGGAGACGCTTGGGTCGGATCTCGGTGAATTCGGGATCACCGATTCGATACAGCGGATGGTCGATTCCGGATACGGAGTACATGCGTACAGAACAGACCACACGTGGATGGATGTGATACATTCGTGGAACCTGCTCAGTGTGAATGCAAAGGTTCTTGAGGATATTTCCGAATCGGTACACGAAACCGCGGAAGTGGATGGTAAGATTAAGGGTAGAGTGGTTGTTGGCAGCGATTCGATCATCGGAGCAGGATCCCATATCAAAGGTCCCGTGATCATCGGAAGGGACTGCGAGATCTGCCCGAATGTGGTCATCGCACCGTCGACAGCCATCGGAGATAATGTCACAATCGAACCGTTCACGTACATCAGAAACAGCGTAATCCTTGATAATACGTACATCGGCTCGGGGAGTACCATAAAAAACTCTATCATAGGCGAGAACAATATCATCGAGAGCCATTTCATCACAGAGGGCGGAAAGAACCTTGGGATAAATCTGGAAGGGATGTTACACCGTGCAGACGAACTTGGCACCGTGCTCGGCGATGGTAACAGGATCGGATGCAACGTCTCGACTGCGGCTGGCACGCTCGTTGGACCAGAGTGCAGGATCGAAACCGGGGCAGTCATCAGGAAGCAGATACCATCCCATGCGCTGGTGATGTGATATGTGCGGCATCGTCGGTTATATCGGCACATCCGAAGCCATGCCAGTTCTCTTTGATCTCTTGAAGAAGCTGGAGTACCGCGGATACGACTCTGCAGGAATTGCCATCCTGAACAATGGAAATGATGAGATCCGGACATCCAAGACTGAAGGAAGTGTCGATGACCTGATATCGATCACGCCCGATCTTGGAGGGCACATCGGAATCGGGCATACGCGGTGGGCAACGCATGGAAAACCATCGACCATGAATGCGCATCCACACTCTGATAGTACAGGCAGGATCGCTTTTGTCCACAATGGGATTATCGAGAACTATATAGAGATCAAAGATACATTGATTAAATTGGGTCACGAATTCAAATCAGAGACCGACACAGAAGTACTTCCGCACCTGATCGAGGAATATTATGACGGTGATCTCGAATCAGCAGTGCGAAGCTCACTATCGATGGTTCGCGGGTCGTATGCGCTCGCGGTGATAAGTGTTGACAATCCGGGCAAGATCGTTGTCGCACGGAAGGGTAGCCCCCTCGTCATTGGGCTTGGGGGTGACGATTTTTTTGTGGCGTCCGATGTATCAGGGATCCTTAA
>QMVM01000017.1 GCA_003661105.1 Methanosarcinales archaeon
CCGATTGGTCCTGACAAAGAGAAGGCGATCAAGCTGATCGGAAAGGAGATCATTGGAGGCTGAGTGATTTGCCGCCAAAGATTGTAGAGGTCATCGAGAATGGCGTCTGCACGGCTTGCGGGGCATGCGAAGCGGCATGTCCCCTCAATGCCGTTCACATAGAGTCTGAGGCAGAGGTGCCAAAAGACGAGACTCGTGTCCCAAGCGCAAGCAGACGTGATCCAAATAATCTGTCTTATTACATTCACGGCGCAGCATGTGAGGTCTGTGAGGACTGTCTAACTTGTTCAAGGGTTTGTCCTGTCGTAGATGGATTCCCTGAAGATGAGTTTGACAATGTCCGAAGCTTTAGAGGAGGAAAGAGCGAGCTTCCGGGACAGGACGGTGCTGTCGTGTCAGCAATTCTCAAATCCCTATTCGAGCAGGGTGAGATCGACTGTGCTGTCGGCATCAAGCGGGACGATGACTGGAATATCGAGCCATTCATACTGACGAAGGCGTCAGATGTTGATTTATCAAAGGGCACGAAGTATAGCTCAGCACCGGTTCTTGCGCAGCTCAAGGAGGCTATGACTAAGTACGAGAAGATCGCAGTTGTTGGAGTACCGTGTCAGGCACACGGCGCAGCACTCATGAGAGACAACATGACCGACCGAATCGTACTTGTGGTAGGTATTCTCTGCATGGAGAGCTTTACAAGCGAGGTGCTCCGCGAAAACATTATACCCAATATCATGGGTCTCAATCTCAAGGATGTCGTGAAGATGGACTTCGGAGGAGGCAAGTTCTGGGCATTCACCAAGAACGGAGACAACGGCGAGGAGCCTGAACCCCATAATGTTGCGATCAAGGAAGTCGCACCGCTTGCACGAAACCCGTGCCACCACTGTCTTGATTACACGGCATACTACGCAGATATCTCGGTTGGATCGGTTGGCGCGCCAGACGGCTGGAACTCGGTCATCGTCAGAACCGAGGCCGGAGAGAAGTACTTGAACAAGGTGAAAGGCATCGAGTACATGGATGACCCGAAGCCAGGAATGTTCCTCATAAAGAAACTTGCAGCTATGAAGCACAAGAGTAATGCTCCAAAGGAAGGAGAGGCGCATTAGCCGTGCTTTTTATATCGGGCGCTTTCAGCCGTACCACATAGGACACCACACAGTTCTTGAAAGTATCGCCGGCGAGGTTGACGAAATCATCGTCGGGATCGGCAGCGCACAACGCAGCCATGAGTTAGAGAATCCGTTTACCGCAGGCGAACGTGTAGTTATGATCTCACGTTCGCTGAAAGATTTAGATATTGATTGTTACGTAATTCCGATTGAGGACATACAGCGAAATGCAGTCTGGGTCTCGCATGTGAGGTCCATGACTCCGCATTTTGATCTCGCGTATACTAACAACCCGCTCGTTTTCCGGTTGTTCGAGGAGGCAGGAGTTCAGGTCGAGCGTTCTCCGATGCACCAGCGGGATGTCTATTCTGGAACCATTATACGAAAAAGGATGCTCTCTGGAGAGGGTTGGGCGCATCTCGTACCTCGTGCGGTGGCAGAGACGATTGATGATATCGGAGGGATCGAGCGGATCAGAGAGATTGCACGGGACGACGTAGGATAGTATCTGAAGATTATTTGAAACGTTAGTGTGATCTTTTAAACGAGAGAAGCTACTGTCTGAAGTTTCACCCAGACAAGCCCAGTGCCTCGTGCAGCCGCACCACATCCCCTATCACGACAATCGCAGGTGCCTTAACCCCGCGATCCTTCGCGATATCGATGATCGTGCTTAAACTTCCTGTGGTCACCACCTGATCATCCCGGGTCCCGCGCTCGATTATCGCAACAGGTGTATCAGGGTCACGGCCATACCGTATCAATTCCGGGATGTACGTGCCAAGCGTGCTCACGCCCATCAGGATCACAAGCGTGCCCAACGACTGCGAAAGCCATTCCCAGTCGAGCATCGACCCGTCTTTCTTCTGCTCATGCCCTGTGATGATCGTTACCATCGATGCACTATCCCTGTGCGTGATCGGGATGCCAGCATACGCGGGAACCGCTATTGCAGATGTGATGCCGGGTACCACCTCAAACTCGATCCCGGCTTTCCGAAGTTCCAGTGCTTCCTCGCCGCCCCGTCCAAAGAGATATGGGTCGCCGCCCTTCAGACGAACCACCATCTTCCCCTGCGATGCGTAATCGACCAGCAATTGGTTGATCTCATCCTGTGAAAGTGTGTGGTCGCCTGCGTATTTGCCGACATCGATCAGTTCCGCGCTTTTCGGAAGCGAGCTAAGTATTTCAGGTCCGGGCAGTTGGTCATACACGATCACGTCCGCCCCCTTAATAAGACGCAGCGCCTTGATCGTCAGGAGTTCCGGATCGCCGGGACCGGATCCGACCAGATAGACCTTCCCATTCGGATGCATGGTAATCTCACTTGCATTAAGCATAATAACAGTTTCGCGATCTTCACGCTGTAAACGCGGTCGGAACTCCGTTCTCGTCCCATCCCCGCTTTTCATAATACATCGTAAGCGCACTCTCAAAATACTCACGATCCAGCAATTCGCCTGCGTGTGGCCCGGTCTTGATCGGTGTAGTGAATGCCCGCTCGGACGGATAATCAGCCTCCCTTTTAACTCCAAGTTTTACGTTGATCGTGCGTGTGAGGTCATAGAGGTGACTTGACCGCTCGAACATGTCCTCAAGTGTTAATGGAACTCCTGTTGCCGCCGCGAATAGCTCTGTATAGATGTGCTCATCGAGCCCGAGTTCGATCCAGGGTAGCCGGCAGACGCCGAGACAGTCGAAGAGCGGACGCACGGTCTGGTGGTAGATCACAAGATCGACGCGCTCTTCGAGTGTCCAGTTGCTGCCAAGTTCAATCTCCTTTGCAAGAGGCCACGCCCTTGAGTGATGTGCGCCGATATCAGAGGTCCCGTATCCGAGCGCCATCGTGACGCCGATCCTCGCATCGTACGCTGTCATTTCAAGACCTTTCGTGTGAGATATGAGATTTTTAAGGTCAGGAAAATGCTTTATCAGTCCGTAAGTTCCATCTGCCACGATATTGCCGATGCCTTTCCTGTATGCGATCTTTTCAATAAGCTCATGAACCGAATCGCCATCCCCCCACTTCAAAGTCATCCCGTCCAGATCATCGCGATTGAGGATTCCGTGTTCGTATCCATCGATCAGAACAGCGATCAGGTTGCCTGTCGATATGGTATCGATGCCAAGGTCGTCGCACAGCATGTTTGCACGAAGAACCGCTTCAAAATCAGTTACACCGACGTTTGAGCCGAACATGCATGCAGTCTCGTATTCAGGACCCTCGGTCACGGTTCCTGCATACTTTCCCCCCTTAACGAGACATATATTTCCGCACGACATCGGGCAGCAGAAGCAGGAGGAGTCCCCGATCTTGTATTTCAGCATCGTATCGCCGTTTATCGTATCAGCGCCATCGAAATGGGCATCGTTGAAGTTATGGGTCGGCATCGCACCGATGGCGTTGATGTAATCGATGACCGACATCAAGCCCTGCTGCTGCCATAACTCGAAGAGATCGTGACTCTTCAGGTAATCAAATGCCCGGTCGCCTGCGTTGACGAGCGCATCCATGTCATGGACTGGCAGGTCATGCGATCCTCTTATTGCTACTGCTTTTAAGTTCTTTGAGCCAAAGATTGCGCCCATGCCTGTGCGCCCGGCATTCCGGCTCCATTCGGTGTTGATGCATGCGAATTTGACGAGATTCTCTCCGGCGGGACCGATCACGGCAACCCGGGTCTCGATGTCGCCCATATCCTCCTTGACAGCGCGCTCAGTATCCGAACTGGTCTTGCCCGCATAAGCGGACGCACTTCTAATCTTTATATCCTCGTCATCGATGCAGATCATAGAAAGCGCGTCTGCCTTGCCTTTGATTACCAGCGCATCGTAGCCAGCCTGCCGCAGTTCCACTCCAAAAAGCCCGCCCATGTTACTATCGCCGTATATTCGCGTTAACGGCGAGATCGATACGAATGAGGTCTTGCCTGATGCCGGGAGGTACAAGCCGGAGAGCGGACCCGGCGCGATCACTATAATGTTCTCGGGACCGAGCGGATTCAGATCCGGGTGCTTCGTGAGATTGTCGAGTACGATCTTCGCGCCCCAGCCCCTGCCGCCGAGGTATTTCAGCGCGAACTCGTCATCAACATCGGTTACGACTGATTTGCCCCTGCTCAGGTCGATATTCAATATCTTTTTTGTGTAGCCGCCTTTGATCTCCATCTCGATGCCTCGTGTTTCTGTGTCACTTTATCGTACTTGATAAAGTAAGTTATGGTTGCGTCGAACATACCTGGCCGGGTTGTGGGGCACAATCGAAAACTCCAGTGAAAACACTCTCATTGTGTTGCAACCAAATCGTGTAATTCGCGTCATTCATTGTCATTCGTGAATGCGAGAGCATTGGCGCAGCCATCTCACGGTGCTGATTTTATCACGAATGCCACGAATCGAGTAAATCACTGGATTTTAGACAGTGTCGGGTTGTGGTAAATAAGCACTGAACGTGGAAGCGATTAGATTGAGGAAATCGGTGGAATATATGTTAATCTGTTGATTATATGGCTTTTAGCAACAGATTAACACTGATGAACACAGATTAACGGTGTAAATGTCTTTTTAGATCAATAGTTCCACGTTCCGGCAGTTGTGCGTACATAAGACAATTCGACATTCTCAGAAAATAATAACATTCAAGTCTCACACTGCCAACACCAACATCTATATCCGTGCAATATAGAGTGAAGACAGCCAGGTTTGGAAAGGAGGTTCCCGGATCAAGCAGATTGCACTGATTACAGATGATTTCTCGCTACACCAATCGATTATCTCTGAGATACGGTCGAGAAATCTTAAGATTACGACGTTTCGAGTCGGTGAAGAGATACCGGTATATATTGGAGTCGTTATCACCACTGATCCGGAGACCGGCGCGATCGACTTCGATCCTGATCACATCGTTGTAGTAGATCCCGCGGAGCGTGCCGATATGATCGTAGGTCGTGCAATCATGAAACTGCGGGACATCAAGGATGTTAGCATCATCATAGGGATCGATCCGGGCGAGCGCACCGGCGTTGCTGTGCTCGCGGAAACTGCAGTGCTCTCTACCTACTGCGTCCCGATGGCAGAGGTCTACCAGACTGTACTTCGGATCATGAAGTCCGTGCATCCGGGGCACATGATCATCCGCATCGGACATGGAGCACGGCTGATCAGAACACAGATCGTCAATTCGCTGACCAAACTCGGAGTACACATAGAACTGGTGGATGAGACCGGAACCACGCCGGCAAAGGGAAGGAATCCTGACATACGTGCGGCAATCAGAATCGCACATCTGAAGGGCACGCCGATTGGGAAAAAGTTCATAACCCCCTCGATTGGCGAGATTCGGTCGATTCAGGATCAGAGCAGGGAGAAAACTGGGGGCGAACTGACAATCTCACGTGCTCTTGCCGAAAAGGTTGCTACCGGTGAATTGATCCTTGAAGATGCGATTTTGATACAGAAAGGAGCGAAATGAAACCTTGGCAAACGCATCTGTCCGACAAGATTTTATACTGACGAATAGTTAACTATTACAGTAACACAGTAATAAAGCGCGTAGTCACACAAGATACGTAATCACGGTGGTTGCAAATGGGCATAATTAAAAAGATCAGAAAGAACCTCTCTTCGGCGTTTAATAAGATATTCAAGCGTGGAAAGCTACACAGGATCGGCATATACGGCCCTCCGAACGCTGGCAAGACCACGCTTGCGAACAGGATCGTGCGGGACTTTACAGGGGATGTGGTCGGCTCGGTCTCTGATATTCCGCACGAGACGAGAAGGGCGCACCGCAGAGAAGGTGTGACCATCGAGTCAAACGGTTCTTCCATCACGCTGGATATCGTGGATACTCCGGGGCTTGCGACGAAGATCGATTTCCAGGATTTCATGGCAAAAGGGCTTTCTGAGGACGAATCGAGGCGGCGGGCAAAGGAGGCAACCGAAGGGGTGATCGAGGCAGTGAGATGGCTCGAAGATCTCGAAGGCGTGATCCTGGTGATGGATGCGACCGAAGACCCGTTCACACAGGTGAACGTCACTGTGATCGGCAATATGGAGGCACGCAATCTCCCGCTCCTGATCGTTGCAAACAAGATAGATCTTGACGATTCCATGCCCTCCCGCATTAAAAGCGCATTTCCGCAGCATCCGATGGTGCCGATCTCGGCGCTTACTGGCGACAACATCGATGTTATGTATGATAAGATCGCGGAGCACTTCGGGTGATCTCGATGAAAGGCATACAGATGGATCTGATCTCATCGGATAAACTCGAGCGGCTCTCATCGGTTGAGAAGATACGCATGATTCTTGATAGTGTAGAGGACGGAAAGATCATCGTCCTTGAGAGGGGGCTAACTCCGCAGGAGGAGACAAAGCTAATTGAGGCTACGATGACTAAAATAACCCCTGGAGAGTTTGCTGGCATCGAGATCGAGAGTTATCCCGGAGCTGTGCATCAATCATGGTTTGACAAACTGCGCAAAAAGCCGGTCGACCGAGCCCGCTTGACCGTGATCGGACCTGCGGATCAACTGAAGATGTTAAAGCGGGACCGGGATGTGATCAGCGCGATGGTGTCTGCGAGGTGAAGGGGTGAGTTGGGCGTGTGGGGTTGGGGCAGAGGGATATGTGGTGAAGTGGATTCCGATACGACACTGCATCGGCACCTTGCCCGCAACCTGCAAAAAGTAAAAAGCGATCCAGTTGCACAGACTGCTTTCGAGAGCCGGCTTGCTGAGATGGCAACATATCCCGAGATTCAAGCCGAGTTGCAAGAGATCAATAGAGAGTTTGCCGTAACGGAAGCGGATGGATTGGGGCTTTGGCAGTGACCGTTTGCAAGCCAGACTGGATGCGTACAATTTTATTTTAATTCTTGCAGGTATTTTTCGAGATCAGCATAGTTGTTTTTCCGATTCAGTAAGCATACAAGGATGATGTTAGGGGATAATACTGCATAGATAAGTCTCATCTCTTTGCTCCGGATGTTCAGCCTTACTCTGAATACGTTATGCACTGTTTTAGAATGAATCTTTTTGAATCTAAATGGATCTGACGAGATCAGGTTGATCTTTTCTTTTATCTGATCCTTGGATTTTCTATCAAGATCCCTTATCTGCTTAATAAAAAATTCTGTGGCTACAAGTTCAAATTTCATTGCAGGGCTTTGGTGATATCGTTATGATCTCTTATTTTGCCTTTCTCAATGGATGCCGACAATAGTTTTTCGATCAGATCAATCTCTTTGCCGGAGAATGTTTCATCATATTTGTTATCCCTGAAGACTTTATCCCTGATCGCTTCAAGAATAAATTCCTGAATATTCCTGTAACCATAATTATCGACATACTGTTCGGTAGCTGATTGTAATCTGGTAGGCAAACGTATATTTATCTGTGGATTTGCACGAGTCATAGATACCGATGTGTATCTATTGGTATTTAATGGTATCTTTTGCTTTTGTGTTTCCAAATTTCGGCGCCGCATTTAAATTTATGCGCCAATCAGCTCAGCCACCGCCGCCGCCATCAATTTCTCGCCGTCGGTCTGCGATTGTTTTCTGTGAGGTGGTCTTGTGGTTGCGTCATTGCTTGTGCGTAGTCCTTCGAGTGCTGGCAGATATGTTCGGCGCCCGCTCAGATCATACCAAACGTCAGGAACGCACCCAGCACAACCAGAATTATTCCGGTCACCAGTCTTATCATAGCTCTCTTCTCCTTCCTGAACCGGTCCACCTTTGTCGGACTTAACCCGACGATGATAGCAGTTCCGATTATCAATATAGGGAGGATCACGCCAAAATTATACACACATAAATATACGATCCCTTCAAGTTCCGCTTTCTGTACCGCGATGAGATTTAGTATCGTTAAGTAGATCGCACCCACACACGGTGCTTTCACAAGCGAGAATAGGGCGCCCAGACCCAGTGCGGAGAGGATGCTATTCTCCTTGACCATCCGTTCCATCACGCCTTTCATAAACTTGGAACTCTCGAAGAGTGATTTCACCTTTATTTTTATGTAAAAGTAGTCGTAGATGTGTATGATGCCCAGTGCTATGGTGATCGCACCGAGAACAAGGTTTAATGAACCAAGATCGCTTGCAAACGACAAAAGCCCGATTCCGGTCAGGAGATATACCAGAAAGATCCCGAAGGAGAAGAAAACAATGAATTTAATGACCTCTATCTTCTTTTCGGTATTCGATAGTATCATCGCCGCCATAAAAGCCACCACTGCAAAGAGGCAGGGATTTGCCCCTGCTACAAATCCTGCCAGAAACACCGTAAACAAGGTCAGTGCTACTGCTATATGGATGATTACCGTATTTGAAACCGCGCTTTTCTCTGCATCCCCGCTTCGGTAGATTATCTCAGCTCCTTCTATCTTATGATTTCCCGAATGCGCTTTCGGATCGACACGAGCCACATAAGTTACATTTCTCACCCCTCCCGGAGATAGTGTCCCGTTCCATGCAGTTTCACCTTTTAGTATGCTGAAAAAACCGGGATAACTGTCGATCAGTATCACATCCGTCGTCATATTCTTCTTGTTTTCCATAAAGATCGTTACCGTAACGTTCTCACCGGGATTTAGCTTGACCGGACTGATCTCCTTATACATCTCGACCTCCGGATCATAAAGCGCGTTATTTATCGAACTTACAAGAAGACTCTCCAGTTTTGAAAGATTGTTTTCGTAGTCGCTGTACAGTATGATCTCCCTCTCCTGCACCACCATCGAGGGCACCTCAACGATCCCATATCCGTCCATCATCTCAATTCCGGTAGCCGTGTTGGAATCATATTTGCTGACGAGTATCCGGCCCCCATACTCTCCCCCGATCCGATCCAGTACCTTCTCAGCAGCTTCGCAGTGCGAACACTCCGAATCAAAGAAGAGTATTATACCCACTTGCCCACCTGCATCGCCTGCGGAACCTGCTGTAGCTGTAAGCGTTGCTACCAAAAATGCGGCGATGATCACAGCCGCAGCAATCTTCTTATGCCCATATCCAGCCATGCGTCTACTGTTTCAAGATGACACTACATGTCGAGTTTCCTACCGTAACATTACCGTAAACCACCGAAGCGTTGAAATGATACGTTCCCCCGGATATGCCTGAGCAGGATGAGCACGCAGGCATCTTGTAGGCGAACGTCACATTGTTAAGCCCGCGGGTGAGGTTTGTGGTGGTCTCCTTAAAGAGCATGTTCTTGCCCCTCTTGTTCGTGATCCCTGCTACATTGGTGTAGACCCCACTCACGTCTGTTGCGGATTTGAGTACCACTGTGATGTTCATGATCTCGCCTGAGTGGTACGTGCTATTCTCTGTGGTTACGTTCTCGATCTCCACCGAATCGGCGATGGGTTTGGTTACGCATCCGGTGAGCAGCAGTGCCACGCAGATCAAAGCTCCTGCGAATGTCAGTCTTTTTATATGTTTCATCTGTTCATGTTTGTCGTCTTCAGACATAATTAATGTGCCGCTCCTGTTGCTGTAAGTCGATTATCATCATAAATGCTATATGGGGTGATTGCGATTTTGTAGAGTGAAACCAGAGAGCTGCTAAAAATCAGGGTGATAAAAAATATATTATACATTATACTAAACACCAATTTGACAGTTCCTATAGCAACACGTCCTTGACAATTAAAATGGCTGCAACTCCTAACAGAACCACTCCAAATATTAATCTGACCGATTCTGGTTTTAATTGTTTTACCATTAATCTTGAACCGATCTGGCTACCTGCGAATACCGAGACTATACAGAGCAGCCAGAAGAACCAATCAGGCTTTGCGGCAGTTGCAATGTGTGAAACAAAACTTGAAGTTCCGGAAAAAGTCACAACCATAGCCGATGTGGCAGCTGCCATTTTCATATCTATTCCTGCAATGTAAAGAAGTGGAACAACAAAGCTACCTCCGCCCCTTCCAATCAATCCTGCAAAGAATCCCAGGATGCTGCCTGCAAAAATACCTAATATAACCCGTTCATGCGCAGACAAGCTACCTTTCTCAGGTCGCCATCCGCTGAGCATTAATACAGCTGCAGTAGCGGTGAATAGAGCAAATATTAAAATTACAGGTCCTGTTGGCAAACTTATATTCACCAGTGTTCCCACAGGGGCAAAGATGACCATGGCTATGCCAAAAGGAGTTGCCACTTTCCAATCAATGAGTTTCCGCCTTCCATACGTCCATGCTGCTGAAGAGCTATTTACCACATTCAATAACATACCGAGTGGAATTGCCTCTGTCTTAAAATCCATACCAAGCCAGAATAGGACTGGAATATATAGTTGTGCACCACCCATCCCCAGCATTGAAAATACAAGCGCTATGATAAATAAAACAGGGATAGAAAAATAGATTAGATCCATTCTTATCCCATTTCATCTATTTGTATCCTGAACAAGGTATACAAAAGTGTTTGTTATTTACAACTCTCAAACCATGAGCAAAGACAACCTCACCACAGTTATCACATTCATGCCATTCAAAGGTTCCTTTACGAGGCTCAAACGCTATATTGAAAACCTCCCCCACGATCAAGATCTCCTCATCGGGCAGAGAACATGCTTTTTCAACAAGCGGGTCTGTGATTTCTGACTTGATATCCTGTGGCTCCACGCCCTGAGCGCGTAATTTCACAAATTCGGAGGATAATGCCATCTTCTGGAACTCCGGGTTCAGAACCACTCTTACTGCCCTCTTCGATTTCACTTCAATCAGCGTAATGGCACTCTTGCTATAACCAAGACTTTCTATATTGGCTTTTCCGAATGTGCATCCGGTAGCAACCTGCACACCATCTCCAAAACACATTGCAGCGTGAGCAGGGCCAGTTTCACAAAGACAGTATAGTTCCTTGTTCTTTGCACGCTCCACCCCAAGTGCATTCATTGCAGCAAGCCCCACGCGGATGCCAAGTGGCATTGCCGGACATGTATGTCCATGGAACTCGATTGCCATCTCAAGCAGATGTCCATCTATCATTTCTTTCGCTCCTTGACGATTTGTGTGTCATATCTGCACGGCGGGTCCGTTCATGCCATGCGGATCATTGACAGTTTCAATTAATTTTGAACTACTTAAAGGTTACGATAGGGCTGTGGAGCTGCCGAGATGCACAACAATGTGTTGCGCCCGCATTCGGTACACTCAAACTGGAGCGTCGTATGTGCTATCCCGAACCGTCCAAGTATCGCATCGTTGATACGATCCCGTATCGCATCTGCGCTGCTGCAAGTTATATCATCGACCAGCACGTGTGCACTCAAGCTGGGGATCTCCGGGCTGATGCACCACAGATGGAGATCGTGCACCCCCATCACCCCTTCAATACCGGATATCGTTTTTGCAACCTCATCCAGGTCCATGCCCGAAGGGGTGCCCTCCATCAGGATATTCACCGATTCCCTAACAAGACCGATCCCGCCAATCACGATGATTCCGCATATCACGACGCTTATCACCGGGTCGATAACATACCATCCGGTCCACCAGATCAGACCCCCGCCTGCGATGACCCCGACCGATGCAAGCGCATCGCCAAGTACATGGTACAGCGCTGCTCTCATGTTGATATTGTCGCTGCTGCCATGCAGATAGTATGCTGAAAGGAGGTTTGCAGCCAGCCCTACTGTTGCAATCGCCATAATCTCAAGGCTCTTGATGTGCTCCGGGTTCTGGATTCTCTGGTATGCCTCAACGAGAATGAACGCAGATACTGCAAACAGCATGACCCCGTTTACAAGGGCTGCAAGAATCTCACCCCGGTAGTAACCATACGTTTTCGTGGGTGTTGCCGGCTTAAGCGAGATCCGCATCGCAAACCAGCTCAAAAGAAGTGCGATTACGTCTGTGAATACGTGAGCGGCATCGCTCAGGAGTGCGAGACTGTTCGTCCACACACCACCGATCAGTTCAACGATCAGAATGGACGCGGTTATGCCGATCGCATACTTAAGCCCGGCACCGTGATTGCTGTGATTGTGATGTGTAGGCATGGTCAACCAATCTCACTTGCTCGATTGTACATATTTCGCTAAGCACTCCAGATCCACGGCAGGAGATAATACATCCCAAATGCAACAAGAAGCACACCAGCCACCTTCTTAAACCAGATCCCGAGATGTGCCGTCTTCTCTGCGTACGTCTTCACTCCGACCGCGCCGCTTGCGATGAGCGGTATCGGGGCTCCAAGCGCCATGCCGTAGGCAAGCATCAGCACGAACCCTTGTGCAATATCTGCCTTCACCGCCACCATCGTAAGGAGCGCAATCAGAACCGGCGTGCTGCATGGGTAGATCGCAAGCCCGAAGATCGCGCCCAGGATCAATGCACCAAAGACCCCGTGTGAGGCGAGCCGGTCCCTTGCCGCTCTTAACATACTGTGTCCTGCCGCCATGTTGACGCTGATCACATCGAGCATGAGCAGCCCGACTACGATCAGCACAGGTCCCATGATGATACCAGCCGCAAGCCCGGAGTATGCCTGCACCGTGCTGCTTGCATGGATGCCGATTAATGCGGCAGAGACGCCCATCGCAGCGTAAGTGATCGATCTGCCAGCAATGAACGCAAGACCTGCAAGAAAACCCCGGATCCAGCCTGTCGAGACTTTATCGTCGTCTTCTGCGCCCATGATGTACCCTATGATCAGGAGATCGACGGTCAGGGCGCACGGCTCAATCGAGACCACAAAGCCAGCCAGAAGCACAGAAGCAAGACTAAGATCCATTCAGCAGCGCCTCATCGATCTTCTTTCGCATCTCTTCTACGAAACGATCGTGATCATTGGTGTACGTGAATGCATCAGGATATATCTCATGATTGATATATACCGATACGTATCTAACACCATACTCTGCCGCGGTCTTTCGATCAATCTCTGCGTTCACCTCTCGGAACGTGATCGTCCCATTCACCACCTCGTCCTTGTAGTAGGTGTGCACGACCTCATCCAGCAACTGTCCTGTGGCAATACAACTGGCACACCGGCGCGTCCCGTGGAATAGGATAATCTCGACCGCTGGTTCGGTCTGGGTTTCATTGCTTTCGGAAGGTTCGGGCGTGGTTGTGATGGCAGAGCCGTTCATATCTGGCGTTGCATCGTCTTCCATGATACATGCCATGGACAGGATTGAGAGCAGTACGACCGCAACTAATAATATATTTTTTATTTCTTTCATGTGAATCGCTCTTGAAACGTTCAGTTTACCTCATACCCTGCCGATTGGAGTAACATGACAAGCGTCTCTCTTGCGCACTTATATTTCGGCTCCGACAGATAGGGGCACTCATCGAGACTCTTCTCCTGATTCAAGACCATCACCGCAAGCGCCATGCATGTAGCTTCACCACACTCCTTGCAGTTCGTCTTTGGCAGATAACCATAGAGATCAAGCGGTCCAACGTTCACCCGCTTCTTTGGTGTTGTCAGATCGACCTGATCTCTCTCTTTATATGTCTCGTTGATCTTATCCCTTATCTCTCCAAGAATTGCGTTTGCCTCGTTTTCGTCGGCTATCTGCGTCATTGCAATCTCGTCAGTGGGGTGCAGTGTGATGAGGATTATCCCCCTCTTATACGTCAGAAAGCCGCTCTTCTTTGAGTACAATGCATTTGGAATCCTTTGATCAAGATAGGGTAGTATCCCCCCAAGTTCTCTGTCAGCACTCGCAATTACCCTGATCTTTGTCGGATCTGCGACGCACGGCATGGTTCGCTTGATCCGAATGCTCTCAACAAATTTCATGCCGCTGCACACTCCTTATCTCTGTAGAATTTCCTGTATTCCTTCAGTAGCGGCTCAGCATACGCGCCGACCGCATCCGCGGGAATATAATTGTAAAACGATGCTAAATCTACAATCTCTTCGCCATCAACATCATCAGGACTCTTTTTAGAGTTGTACAATTCCTCAAAGACCCGGTCCAGCTTTGCAAGACCGACGGTGGCATCTCCGATATTTACAAGTGTCCGCTTCACTTCCCTTGGAGAACAACAACTACATCCGCCTACCATTATATCACCTCATTTATATGCTCGTACTTGAATACTAACGATCTTCCCTGCAAGTCTGTCGTCCATTCCAGGATCGTAAAAAGGGTGCTTGGCAACGATCGTAACATCTCGGAAACCAGCTTTCACAATCGTGTCCAGATATTCTTGCGTCTCCACGGCTCCTGCGATACAGTCTGTCCACGCGTCAAAGCTCTGCCTGACATCCTCAGGGAGTTCTCCTTCGGTTACAATGTCAGATATAAGAACCCTGCCACTTGGCTTTAAAACCCTGAATACTTCCCTGTAGGTGGCTAATTTATCCGGGGAGAGATTGACGACGCAATTACTTATGACAACGTCGATAGAATCATCCTCAACAGGTAAGTTCTCTATTTCGCCTGCCCTGAACTCAACATTCTTGTAGTTGCCTAACCTCACGTTCACTCTTGCCTTTTCAAGCATCTCAGCCGTCATATCCACGCCGATAACGTTCCCGTTCTCACCGACTTTTTGGGCTGCAAGAAAAACATCCACGCCTCCGCCAGAACCAAGGTCTAAAACTGTTTCGCCTGCTTTTAATTCTGCCAGTACTGTCGGGTTGCCGCAACCAAGCTCCATCACAGATCCTTCCGGGATATTTCTGATTTCTGCCTCCGAATATCCCATCGATTTTGCATGTTCAACAATGCCTGCGTTGCAGTTACAACATGAGCAACAAGAACCCTCGTTTGATACAATACTGGCATATCGATCTTTTACAAATTGTTTAATCTCTTTTTCATTCTTCATGATCCACCTCGAATTTCAGTCCAATTTCACACATCCTCTACAGTGGTAGCCATCTCCCTAAGCGCATTCTCAAATGTCTCTGCGCTTGGACAGAATCCCATGATCCTTACGATCTCCGTAATCACTTTTCATCCGCTCTGCAAGCGCCACAATCTGCTCGCACAGGGGGGCGCGGATCGCCGATCGGAACCTCTACTGCTGCCACTTCATACCTCCAGGTATTCTATCGTCTTGAATAGATATTCAGTAGCTTTTTCCAATCCGGCTTCGTCTGAAAGATCGTGGTTCTTCGCAATCTCACAATCCCTGTTCAGCACGATCTCTACCGGCTCAAATCCAGCTTTCATGAGTGTCTTTGCCGCGCACTGGGTGCCGCATCCATCGATTGCGATCATTGCCCTGCATGTCTTTGCGCCTTAAACGATGCCCGGGATCTCTGCCGAAATTCCAGGAAGGCAGAGCAGGGCCGCTTTTCCTCGTCCCAGTCTCTCTGAAACCGTGACTGCTGCCTTAACACTCATAATGCCAACGTTTGATCCGCCTGCACATGCGAAGATCCCCAACTCAGATAAACATCCGCATTTATCTCCTTCTGCCATTTAACCATCTCACATCTTCGATCTAATGAGCTCTTCCAGCTTCTTCTCAGATGGCGCCTTGCCGACGACCACGATCTCATCGTTGACGACAACGGTCGGGGTCATCATGATCCCGTACTTATCGCCTTCCTCACTGAGAGCGCCGTGCTTTTCAACAACAACGCCCTCTCCGATCCTCTCCGAAACTTTCTTTGCGATGTCATGAGCCACCTTGCATTTGGCGCAAGGGGGATCTGATCCAAATACCTTTACAATTACATCCATATTCTTACCTCCATATAGTATTTCCAATCACGAATCCTGCCGCTGTAGCAAGGATTACAGTGAGTGTGATATAGACGGATGCCTTCCTGACGCCCATCACACGGCTGATCACGATCATGTTCGGAAGCGAGAGCGCAGGTCCCGCAAGAAGCATCGCAAGCACCGGTCCCTCGCCCATCCCGAGTTTCATCAGCGAATCGATGATCGGAACCTCGGTTAATGTTGCAAAGTACATCAGTGCCGCAGCAACCGACGCGATCAGATTGTTCTGTATCGAGTTTCCTCCGACAAACCGCACAACAAGGTCTGATGGCACCAGCTCAACGATTATACCGGCAAAGAATACACCCAC
>QMVM01000018.1 GCA_003661105.1 Methanosarcinales archaeon
CCGAGACTTCCTTCGGTAGCGCTAACCGTGGGCTCGATCGCTAGATATTTCCCACCCCGGAGCGGGACGATCACCCAGGCATGACCGTACCCATCCTGCCAGTCGTCCCTGGTTGCGATGTATGCGGTCACGTTGTGGCATTCGAGTTTCCATTCGATGTATGCAGCCATCTCAGAGCAGTCGAAACTCGAGCACTGGTACGGCGTTATGAATCCCTTGCCAAGCAGACGCTTCACCTCGTCATGGGTGTTCTGAAACCGGCTCTTAGGAATGTAATACGGATCAGGAATAGCTGTTAGATCTGCCTTTAGAGTGGGCGCATCCTCCGGATCGGAGGGGTCTGGCACAGGGGATGCGAAGCTCCCCGATCCACTGTTGCTGACGCCGGCGTTCTCGTTGAAACGGTCGATGTTAGCATAGACCGCATCCACATACTCAGCAGCTCTATGGCTGTGATATCTGGCATGGCGGTCATCCCCTTGCGAGGAGTATTCGGACGCCTGATAGAGATCAGACGCCGACTCGTTGACGCTGTGATGGATCGCATGCAGAATAAGGAGTTGGGCATCATAATACGCTTCATTAGATCCGGAGAGCGACGCGTTCGTGACACGGCGTTCGAACGACTCAATCGATGCGGCGTACTTCAGGTTCTCCTGTTTCAGTTGCTCGCATTCTGCCCTACAGCCATCGTATTCGCGGTCGTTAAAGGATGCGATAGCATTATTCAGGGACTCGGTTATGGTTTTCAGGCGCGAAAGCACCTCCGACTGGCTCTCTTCCAGATTGGCATCTTGCCAACCGATTCCACCCTCATTCCCACTCTCGATGTGGCTTTCAGGATGCACAGGGCTTTCGTGGATGCATCCGGAAGATAAGACCGCCAGTACCAGCGAAAATACCAGTGACAGCACCACCCAGCGCATTTTAGAATGCATCATCCTTATGCATCTCTCGAACCAACACATTTTAAAGATTGGCTATAAACGTACGAGAGTAATGCTTCCCACAGACCTGATCGACCGTGCGTACAGGGGTGAATGTATGAAAGATGATGCTGCGCTGCTTGCGACCGCGCCGCCTGCCGAACTCTTCGGACTGGCCGATGAACTGCGCGCAGAGGCGGTCGGGGACGTCGTCTCATACATACCCAACAGAAACATCAATTTCACAAACCGGTGCATCGGAACCTGCCGGTTCTGCGCATTCAGGGAGCCTGCTGGCTACCGGCTCGGGATTCCGGAGATCCTTAAAAAGGTAGATGAAGCGGTCAGTTTGGGCGCAACCGAGGTCTGCATCCAGGGGGGGCTTCTGCCGGATATGCACCTGACAAATTACTGCGAGATTCTCGAATCGATCAAATCCGAATTTCCGAAGGTCCATATCCATGCATACTCTCCGATGGAGGTCTGGTACGCAGCAGGCAGGGGCAGGGGAGCGGGAAGCGGGGCGGGTGGTGGTGGAAGCGAAGACCGGGAGCGGGGTGGTGCCGCCGTAAGAGATGCGCTTACCACTCTAAAGAAGGCAGGACTTGATACAATGCCCGGAACCGCAGCAGAGATCCTTGTGGATGATGTGCGCACGAAGATATGCCCGGATAAACTGAATACAAAACAGTGGATAGATGTCGTCAGGACTGCGCACAGTCTCGGCATACAAACGACCGCAACCATCATGTACGGACACATCGAGACTGTGAGGGACCGGATCGACCACCTATTCCTGATTCGCGACCTGCAGGACGAGACACATGGATTCACTGAATTTGTGCCACTCTCGTTTATGCCATACAACAACAAACTCGGCGAAGGGATGCTTGCAGGCGGCAATTACGGCAACACCGGAATCGATGACCTGCGGATGCATGCGCTTGCACGAATCGTACTACACAACCGCATCCCAAACATCCAGGCGAGCTGGGTGAAGCTCGGGAAAAAACTGGCGCAGTATGCACTTCACTGCGGGGCAAACGACCTTGGAGGAACGCTCATGGAAGAAAAGATATCGAAATCGGCGGGATCTACGTCAGGCGAATATATGCCACCGTCAGAGTTTAACTGGATCATTGAGAATGCCGGACGGATACCGGTGGTGAGAGATACAATCTATTCCCACCAACGACGCCCCACGTATGGGCAGGGGCGGTGATGTCATCTACCATGATCTGATGAGGTACCGGTCATTTCATACGGAGACTTCCGATGGCTGAAAATCTGCCTGCAAAAAACGACTCTCAAATTCTCATTTACCAGACCGAAGGCGGCAAAACGAAGATTAAAGTCCCACTCAGGGATGAGACGGTATGGCTGGCACAGAAGTTGATTGCGGAGTTGTTTCAGACAACAAAGCAGAATATTAGCCTACATATTCGGAACATCTATGACGAGGGCGAATTGACACCAGATTCAACTGTCAAGGAATACTTGACAGTTCAAAAAGAGGGAAGCAGACGAGTTTCTAGAGTGGTGGATTTTTATAATCCGGACATGATCATCTCTGTCGGTTATCGCGTAAAATCCCATGTTGCTACTCGATTCCACCAATTGGCAACCCAGCGGCTGCGGGAATACATTGTCAAAGGTTTTGTTCTTGACGATGAGCGGCTGAAAAACCCTGATCAGCCCTTTGATTATTTTGATGAACTTCTGCGCCGAATTCAGGATATTCGTACCTCTGAACGACGTTTTTACCAGAAAATAACCGATATTTATGCGACCAGCATCGATTACGATCCTACAACCAAGACCAGCATCAATTTTTTCAAGACCGTGCAAAACAAACTTCATTGGGCAATCACCGGCAAGACCGCCGCTGAAATCGTTTATGATCGGACAAATGCCACCAAACCGAATATGGGACTTACCAATTGGCGGGGAGAGAAAGTACGCAAACAAGATGTCACCATCGCTAAAAATTATCTTGACGAAGACGAGCTGCGGGGGCTTAACAATCACGTCGAACAATATCTTGTCTTTGCCGAAGGACAGGCGATGCGCCGCGTTCCCATGCACATGAACGACTGGACAGCTTTTTGCAGTTGAACGACCGAAATATTCTGGAGCATGCAGGAAGAATATCGTATGAAATGGCTAAGGAGATGGCAGAAACGGAATACGAGAAATTCAGCTGGGAGCGTATACGATATAGCAACTCAAAAGAGAGCGATTTTGATGAGACTGTCAAACAGATAGAAAATCACAAATACCAAAATGGAGAAACGATACAATGACTAATGCAGCCACAATTGGTGTTGTTGGCTACCACAACACCGGAAAGACGACCCTCATCTGCAAACTGATCGAACGGTTGACAGAACGAGGATATTCCGTGTCTACGATAAAGAACATTCCAAAAGATGGATTTTCGATGGATGTCGAGGGAACAGATACATGGAGGCATGGCGAATCCGGCGCAGGGCTTGTTGTTGCAAGCACTTCGGGTGAGACATCTTTCATCGTGAAGAACGTCATGCCTTTTGAGGATATCCTGAGAACCATGGACAACATGACATCCCCTGATGTGATACTCGTGGAGGGGCACAAGACTGAAGATATCCCGAAGATCGTGCTTGGGGATATCGAGATAGACCGCGGCGGGCGCAGATACGATCCCGATGTGGATGATTTCGAGGAGATTCTCGATTACGTAACAGAGGCGATCGAGATTGCGAGGATATATGTGAAGCTTCCGAAGATGGACTGCGGAAAATGTGGATGCGATGACTGCGTGAAGATGGCAGAAGCCATCGTCCGCGGGGAAAAGGCAATCTCGGACTGTGTGGTGCAGGAAGGGCTTGTGAGCGTTACCGTAGGAGGAGAGGCGATTCCAATGGGTCCCTTTGTTCAGGATATGGTCTCGAAAACGATTGCCGGAATGGTCTCCTCCTTAAAAGGCGTTGATCGTGAAGGCACGGACGCGGATATAACCATTGAGATAAAACATGCCGAAAAATAGATTAAAGATCGGGGTCTTCGGATGCGGCGCGATCGGAAGCGCGATATGCAGCGCAATCGACGAGGGAACCATCGATGCGGACCTTATCGCAATCTGCGACCGTGATCCCGAGATAGAACACATCGCAGACGCGCTTGCCAGCCACCCAGCGACTATGAATATCAGCAGGATGGTAAGATCTGTTGATATCGTGGTTGAAACCGCATCCCAGCAGGCGGTGCGCACGATTGCGCCAATTGTGCTCTCAGCGGGATGCGATCTCATGATCATGAGTGTCGGCGCTCTCGCGGATGCGGAACTCTTCTGCCAGCTTAAGGATCTGGCACGGCGCAACGATTGCAGGATATATGTACCGTCTGGCGCAGTAGCAGGCATCGACGGCATCAGATCAGCAGCCATCGGACGGATCGACTCGGTCGTGCTGACGACGACAAAACCGCCGGCAGGGTTTGCTGGTGCGCCTTACATCGAAGAGCGTGGCATCGATCTTTCGTCGCTATCCGGGGCGATTGTGCTCTTCGAGGGGTCTGCCGCGGATGCTGTGCAGGCGTTTCCTGCGAACGTGAACGTGGCAGGCACACTGAGTCTTGCAGGAATCGGGTACGACGCCACGATGGTGCGGGTCATCGCGGATCCTGCGGCTACACGGAATGTGCACGAGATCGAGGTTACAGGGGAGTTTGGTGCGCTGACGGTCAGGGTCGAGAATGTAGTGTCGCCTGAGAATCCGAAGACGAGTTATATTGCTATGCTGTCAGCAATTGCGACGCTAAAGAAGCTGACAGAGCCTGTGTGGGTTGGGACATAAAGGTTTTTTTTGTATCGGCGGGAATACATCCTGTTTGGTGCGCAAAACACAATCAAATCGCCATATCGTTAATTCTTTATACTATGGTAGTGTGTGTAGTGTGTGAAACATCTATGGACCGGATGCCTGCAATCGGAAGCCATGTCTCGCGGGTAAGGTGACCTGTACATAGATTGCATAAAAACGCAAATCGGAACAGCCAAACAAGATGGAGGATACATGAATATAAATAGTACTGTAATCACACTTGCGCTCATAGTCCTGCTCTGCGGACAAGATGCAGGCGCAGCACAGATGGATATGTCAGAGATGCACGATGCACCGCTTGCCAAAGTCGATCCGAAACTGATTGAATTGGCTTCAGACGAGAATGTTGTTGAGCCGACGAAGCTTGCCGACCCAAGAATGCAGATGATGGTATCAACTATTGAAACGATGCCAACCACTGATGCGATCGTTATTACCTCGGGATGTTATGATTTATCCGGATATATGGATGTCAAAGCTACTTCCGAATCAAGAGTGCCTGGAACTTACAGAACATTCGGATCTCTACAGGTTGACAGTAACCTGATGCATAAACTGTTGAAGATAGCTTCTATAAAAGAAGTGGTTGCTGTAAACAGTTTGCAACCAGTCGATGCACCCGAACCACCAGACCCGGATCTGGCTGGCAAGACCCGGTATGAGGGGGCTGTAAAGAACCGAAGCTATCCGGCAAGACCATCTCATGCTCCGGAGCCGGATATGTGGCTGGCTGCAATGGAACATGGCGCCGTGAACGCGTGGGGTAATGGATTCACAGGAACCGGCACCAAAGTTGCAGTCCTTGACAGCGGCGTTGACTTTGCACACCCTGACCTGCAGGGGACGCAGGCAAGGGTTGACGACCCCACTTCACCATACAATGGATGGCCAATCGCATTTGACCCATATTCTATGCTGTATTATCTGGCATACGGAGGCGCGGCATTTCCGGATATCAGAAGCTGGTACTCTAATACAAGTAGCACAGATGTGGATTTAAATACAGACGGTGTACTCGATACTTGCGGTTACGTTGTCACTGGAATTGTAAGCCGGAGCGGTGTCTATCATGTGGGAGTACACCCGGACGAGACGTTATATGAATGGTGGCATTTCGAGTATGTAACTGTTCTGGTGGTAGACAGCACCACTGCCGGAGTATATGACACCGTGTATGTGGATCTGGACAATGACAAGGACTTTACAAATGAAAAAGCATGTGTTAGAGGAGATGAGATCTCATGGAAAGACAACTGGAATAGTACAACAGCCCTTCCAGGTTCCGATGGGTATGCAGACCTATCCGGTGGGATGGTATATTTCATTGCAGACGGCGCGAATCCGATACCATATTCGGATGTGCTTGCATATCAGTGGGGACTTCCGCTAACCATCCCGGGCAATGGCGATCTTGTCGCCTTTATGGGCTCTCTCGACTTTTCACAGGATCATGGAACGCTCTGCGCCTCCGCCGTTGCGGCACAGGGACGAACCGGAGAGAGTTCCTGGAATGCCGGAGATGGGTTTGTGCAGGGTATGGCGCCAGATACAACGATAATAGCGGTAGGAAATATATACAATGCTCTTATCTCTGATATATACTACTTTGCAGTGGAAGGATACGATGGAATGCCAGGGACAGGAGATGAAGCGCAGATCGTAAGCTGCAGCTTTGGTTACTCAGATATAGTAAACGATGGCTGGGATTTTGAGTCAAGACTCATAGACCGTATAACAACAAGCTATAATCCGGAAGCAACCTTTACGATGTCAACCGGAAACGGTGGATTCGGATACGGCACAGCAGCAAGTCCCCTAAGCCCGGGTGTGGTGAGTGTCGGAGCATCAACCAGTTACTGGGATTACGAGCCGGTCAATGATTCGGCGCAATACAACTGGGGAGATGTGATACCATTCTCGAACCGGGGACCAAATGCCATAGGGCAGGTAGAGCCCGATGTTGTTACAGTGGGATCGGGCGCGGCAGGCGATATACCACTTAACCAGTGGGGGGACGGATACACCGCATGGGAATTGTGGGGTGGAACAAGTCTTTCAGCACCGGCAACTGCCGGAGAACTGGCGTTGGTGTATGATGCATACAACCAGACGAACGGGGTATTCCCGGGTTCGGAACTTGCAAGGAACCTACTCATGTCAGGAGCTGACAACATCAACTATGATGTGCTGCAACAGGGCGCAGGATTTACCAATGCTGATAGGGCAACCCGGATAGCAAGTGAGATGGGTGGATTGATGGTTACACCTGCATTCCGGACGGTTGGAGATTACAGGGGCACTGAATACGAGGCGTTTTCAGGGATAATAAGTCCCGGAGAATCCGATACCCTGACACTCACAGTGGAGAACCACGATCTATCCGGTCCGGTTACTGCAACCATCTCAGACTCGGTGCTGGAAAGAACAGGAGTGTGGACGACCACAATAGCTACTGACAGCACCTTAGAGGACGGATACCAGTTCACAGAACCGGATTACCTGATAGATATAACAGGAGAGATAACAGACGGAACCAATCTCCTGAAGGCTACTTCTTACATCGATTTCAGTGCGTTTGACCCGGATGATGACTATGAATACGACGAGGTGTATAGGCTCCTTGTCTACAAGTGGACCGACCTTGACGGCGATGGAATCTACTGGAATGATGGGAATGGGGATGGTGTGGTTCAGGCTGGCGAGGTTGATCGCGACTCCGGATACGAACTCAACCGGTTCTCGTATGGCTACAACTATGCAGACATTACCGAGGTGTTCCTCCGCGATCCGGACCCGGAGCTTCGTGGCGCAGATGGGATCTTGCTTGGTCTTCAACATAGTGTCGGCAACGGAAGCACCGCTGTTAATATCCAGCTGGAATTCTATGAGAATGCGGATTGGACCTGGGTTACCGAGAGCCACAACACTTTATCCCTATCTGCCGGAGAATCGGCTACCTTTGACGCAACAATAAGCATACCAGCAGATACCAATATCGGGCTTTACGAAGGAAAGATCCTTGTAAGCGATGGCATAAACGAGACCGTAGTCCCGGTGATTGTAAATGTGGCAGCAGATACGACGACATTCGAGTTTGGCGGAAATACGTTGACCACGGACCTGTATGACAACAACCGGATATTCGGAGGTTTTAGTTGGGAATGGAGATACGAAGTCGGTGACTGGCGATTCTATTTCGTAGACATACCGGATGGTGCCGATATCGGACCCGGGAGTAAATTGCTGATCGATGTGACCTGGGAGAATGTGCCAACAGACGTGGATGTGCATGTCCTGGGTCCGGCATCGGATTCGTTCGCACCTGATCCCAGATATGGTCCTTATACGCTTGGTAGCTATGGCGGCAGTGCTGGCACCTACATGGGAAGCGGAAAGTTCCGGTTTGATACCACCACCGGTGGAGCAGAGGAGATCATAAGCACGGATGTGAGTACGGGACTGCACGAGATCTTGTTGCACAACGTCCTTTACGCAGGACGGTCATTCTCAGAGAATATCAGTGGAAAAGTGGCAACCATATCCTTAGACCCGGCAGAAATGAGTCAGGCAGTACCGGCTGGAACGACAATGAGCCAAACATTCGAGTTCGTGTCCGGAATGGATCTTTCCGGACTCAGTGTGCAGGCGTACGGGCTGTCACAGCCACAGGAGTGTGTTAGCCAGTCGATCTTACAGGATGACCAGAATGATCCGATGACCTCAAGCTGGACACGGGAATACACCGTATCCGGTGCCGGGCTAATCGAGGTGTCAACCACCAGTTCTGAGAGTATCGATGTAGACCTTTACCTGATACACGACTCCAACGACGATGGCACCCCTGAGGCGGGCGAAATACTTGCATCATCGACCGCACCTGCTGCAGATGAGTATATATCAGCCGTATTACCAGATGATGGACGATACTGGGTATTTGTGCATGGGTGGGGTGTACCGGGTGGGCAGTCAACCTTCGATTGCACTGTGAACGTGATCGATGGAACCGATCTGGCAGTTAGCGATCCTCCGGGTGGCGCCATATCGGCAGACACGCCATACGACATTACAGTGACGTATACTGCCCCTGATGCGGTAGGTGTGTATGATGGGCTGATATTCGTGGGACCGACGAATGCCCCTGCGGCATTGCGTGCGCCTGTGACTATTAAATCCAACATCAAAGGTGACCTCAACGACGATGAGCGCCTCACCCCTGCAGATGCCGTAATCGCGCTTCGACTCGCAGCAAGCGGCGGCTGGGACGCGAATGCTGATGTCAGCGGCGACGGCAGCGTCACCTCGCTCGATGCGCTGATGATCCTGCAGGCGGCGGCAGGCGCAATCGATCTATAAGTAAAAGAGGGTGGTGTGAGGTGTGCGCACGGGACCTGCCACCCCACCGCCTTTTTATGTCTTTCCGAATACCGACACGGTATAAAAATCCGAGTGTTTTCCGCAATTTACTCGATTCGTGACATTCGATAAATTCGTGACAAAATCAGCACCAAGAGATCACGAATAACAACGAATGACGCGAATTACACGAATTTGGTTGCCACAAAATCCAGTGATTTCACTGAAAGCATTCATGACCCTCCGGCTCACCCATGAGCATGAAAGTGTGACCTATTTTCGGAGCAATATTCCGATTGTGTCCCGAATACCTTTAAAATCCGATCGCGATTCTTAAGGCTCACTTCACCCGCGGCATCGCTATGATCTCCCGTATCTGCATCTTAAAGAAACTGTTCGCATGTCCGGGTTTGATCACGCACGCGACATCCGCGCCTGTGCCGGTCCCGCCGATTGCAATGACCTCGGAATCGTCACTGACAGGGATCATGCCCGAATCCGCAGCCATGATCGTGACCTCGACAGCGACCTTAAATCCTATCCCGAATAGACTCCTGAGGACGGCTGCGATGGTCTCAGCCCGGCTCGCTCCGCCGACTTTGTCAGTGAATGACCGCTCCACCCCTGATAATGGGTGCGTCTGTGTAAAGACAGTTGCACCCATCTCTTCCAGAGTTTTGAGGTTACTCTCCTCAAATAGCCATTTTCCTTCCTCTCTCGCGCCGTAATGCAGCGTTGCAACAATCGTCTTGATGCCTGTGCCTTCTGCTGCTTTCGCAACCTTGATACCGGTCGATCCTGTGGTGCTTGCAACCACTATGTGCTTGATTCCGAGTTCGACTGCCCGCTCTACCGCAGCCCGCACGGTCTCATCAGTGTTAGCAGCACCCGGTTCTTTGAAGTATGTGATATCTTTTCTCATGTTAACGCCTCTGGTGTCGATCCGGTGGTTTAGAACTCCCACTGCCGGATTACCGCCACCGATAGTGTTGATCTGACCCATGCGGCTGCCGGGATTCGAACCCGGGTTATAAGCTTGGGAAGCTCATGTCATACCACTAAACTACAGCCGCAGCCACAACATATCATCCGGGTGGCATCTCTTATATCTTTTGGCATTGCAGGGCTCCCGGAAAAGGTTAAACCATCCGCGGCTCCAAGATAATATCATGACAACGACCACCAGAGAGCGGGCAGGTAAATCAAAAGACATTATTAAAAATGATGGAAAGACGTTCTTTGAGTTCACAGATCGCATAACCGCATTCAATGGGCTGAAGAAGGATGAATACCCGGACAAAGGCGAGGTCTGCTGTAGATTGTCCACGTACTGGTTCGAGATTTTGGAAAGAGAGGGGATACCGACGCACTTTCGCGCCTTTGTCCCGCCAAACGTCATGGAAGTCGAATATCTCGAGATCATCCCGATCGAGGTGATCTGGCGCAATTTTGTCGCAGGGTCGCTGCTGAAACGCTATGAAGGCGGCGAAACTCCCGGAGCGGGCATTGAGCCGAGACTGGGCGCAAGGATACCCGGTGGGATATGTGAGTTCACAACCAAGTTTGAGGCGATCGATCGGTTGATCGATCGGCAGGAGATTCTGGATAACAGGTGGCTTACACGCGAGGAACTGGACTTGATCAGGGAATTCACACGACGGGTGAACGATATCATGAACGAGCATCTCCTCGAAAAAGGCATCCTCCTTGCGGACTTCAAGATCGAGTTTGGGAAGAACCTTGCAGGCGAGATCCTGCTTGCCGATGAGGTTGGAACTCCGGATGGCTGCAGGTTCTGGGACGCGGGTTCATACGTTGAGGGCAAGATCGAGAGTCTTGACAAGGACGTATACCGGTATGAGAAAGGTGATCTTTCGGATGCTTACGCAACAATTATGCAAAGAATCTGCGGATAATGCGATTATGCTCCCTCTGTACCTGTATCATGCAAACCAGTGCGATCCAAAGAAGTGTACTGGCAAAAAACTGCTCAAGTTCGGGTTGGCGCAGAAGAAGAACCCCTCGAAACTTCCGTATAGCTCGATACTGCTAAACCCATTCTCAGAGAGGGCGCTTGCCCCCAACGATGTGTGCACAGGCATTTCTGCGCTGGATTGTTCATGGGCAGATGCGGAACTGGTTTTTGGAAAACTTCGCCGCATGAAACAGCGATCGCTCCCATACCTTGTCGCTGCAAACCCGGTAAACTTTGGAAAGCCGTTTAAGCTAACGACTGTCGAGGCATTCGCTGCCGCCCTGCATATCCTCGGCGAAGATGAGCAGGCATCCCTGATACTTGGAAAGTTTAACTGGGGACACACGTTCCTGGAACTGAACTGTGAGCTATTGGAAGCGTATGCCTGTGCGAAGGACAGTTCAGAGATCATAGCGATTCAGAGTGAGTATCTCTGAAAGTTTTAGTCTTTGTGGGGTTACGGATAGAGCTCTGGTTTCCTGGCACATAAGGAAACAAAAGACTAATGTAACCGCCCGCCCCATGCGCACTCGAGGTGTTTTATGAGCGATATTACCGTAGCCGTAAAGCGGGTTGGACTCGTCTCCCGGTACGATGAACCCGGCGCAATCAGACTGGCGGAACTCATATCCCGCCATCTCGAATCGAAATCCGGAATCGAGGAGGTCGTATTCGAGACGGACACCGCATCCGGGATCGGAACCCGGGGAAACGGTGTTCCGATCGAGGAGCTGGATACTGATCTGCTGATCATCGTCGGAGGCGACGGCACGATCCTGCGCACCATCCAGAAACTTGAAGGACAGATACCGATTCTCGGAATTAATTTCGGCAGGGTCGGCTTCCTCGCTGATGTCACGCCTGAAAATGCGCTTTCCATGATCGATGAGGTTCTTACCAATCTTACGGTCGAGGCGCGGATGCGGCTTACGATCCACATCAATGGAGACACGCTCCCTCATGCGACCAATGAAGCCGTGATCGTCACGACGCGCCCTGCCAAGATGTTTGCGTTCCGGATTCTTGTGGATGGCCACGAACTCGACTGCCTGCGTGCGGATGGCATCGTCTTTGCGACGCCAACCGGCTCCACCGCTTATGCGATGAGCGCAGGAGGTCCGATCGTCGATCCGAAGGTGGGCGGCATCGTTATCGTGCCGCTTGCGCCGTACAAGCTCTCATCGAGACCGTGGGTAGTATCTGCCGATAGCCGGATCACTGTTGAGCCGATCGCAGCGTTTAAGGATGCTGCTATCGTCCTCGACGGACACCACACCCAGCCGGTGCGGGCTGGTGATCGCATCACTATCACGCGGGCGGATGAGCCCGCGCTCTTCGCGAGGACCGGGTGGCGGTTTTACGAGAAGGTGCGGAGCAAGCTGTAAAGCAGCAGGGGCAGATGCGCGGATGTGCACAGGTTTTTGAGGGGGTCCAGCAGTTCCAGTTGTGACTGTAAACGCATGCAACCGAAGTGTTATTTCTTTATACTTTCGTAAACATATATGTACAATCTTGAGTAAAAACTTCGGAAGTATCTGAACGTTGACGTGCTATTCAGCCCCATCCATTCTGGTTTTGAGAAAATAAAAGATCATCGGGCAGAAAACACCAAGATCGCCCTAACCGATACACTCATGTAGGTTTTTGCCATGTTTTCCCTCAGAGATCCTTCTTTACTCACAGAATCTCTCTTCAACCTTTCGATTTTGCCGTTCTTCTGTCCTTCTCTTATCCTCGCCTCTTCCCCATCCCCCGCATCCAGTCAGATCTCAGAATTTGAATATGACCTCGGACACAGAAGAACTGATGATAGGTAAACGTTATATCTATGACGAAACACTGTTTTTTATTGGCAGGTGTTATGTATGGAAACCATAACGATCCCAAAGGAGGTCGGGAGTCCCATCTCAAGTCTGGTGCACCACGGTTTATTCGAGAATGAAAGATCGGCTATCGTAAACATAGTACACGATTTGAGTTTGTCCAAAATGAAAGAATATGGAAGGGCTATGCGGAGATTCGAGACAAAATATGGTGTTATTTTTGAAGATTTTGAACAGCAACTCAATTCATCTGATAAGGAAGATTTTGGAAGATGGGATGACTACATTGAATGGAAGGCATACTCCAGAGCATATCATTACTGGAAATCCGCCCATGCAGAGTTGTCCCGATGCTTGTAGTCAGAACGATAACGATTTTAAGAAGTCATAGTAGTGTCGTTGAACTTCGTATTACAAAAACTCTGGTCGAGCCTGATATTGAACTGATCAAAGCGAATACAACCCTGAAAGACAGGTCCGTTTTATACGTATCAGAAGTTGCCGGAGCGGGCTTTCGAGATTATTCGTATCACGGGAAGAAGGGCGATAAATTGATAAAACGATGGGACAATTCCCCTCACCACAAAGAACTGCCCAATTTTCCACACCATACCCACAAGGGGGCAAATATCCTTTCCAGACCTGCTGTAAATTTGACCGATGTTCTTGCATGTATCGAGACTGAGCTGGAGAGATTATAAGTATAGTTCACTAAGAATAGTATTGTTTTGTTATCCTTGTGGATTTTTCGCGCCCCCCTGCGGCGAGCATAAGTGGCGCCTGCACACTGATCACAAGATAGTGCAGGTTGTCCATAATCTCATCAAGAAAGCCCCTTCGGGGCAAAATTGAAGTGTGATGTTTTTCTCATCATGCATCTAATTTCAGCAGCAAGATACACAAATGCGTTTATACTTTCCTATACGTTGAATAAGACGCAACGCATGCAGCAATCAACCTTCCGTGATCACTTCGGGCGATGTGCCGGATGATACTTCTTGATCATCCCATTATCGATTCGCGTCAACTAAGCCTCCGGAATCTCCGCGAGCGGATTCCACCCAGTCTCAAGCGTCGTCTTGATGTCCCGGTCCTCATCCTTGCCCTGCCTGACAAACTGATACTCAAATATGTCAGCAAACTCTGGAGAACTTCCGATCACGCTCAGAGAGCGCCTCCTTACCGACAATCGCAACAATACCCCGGAGATCGTTTCCTTCGGCATAACCCGCACATATCTGATCAGATACTGCCTTGTGATCCTCTCTTGTCCTGTCCTCGCATACCCCCGAGTTCGATCAGTCGTGAAAGCGATGGCAGCACGTTGACCTGTGGGTAGATTCCCTTCTGCGCGTATTGCACAGAGTCTCTCAAAAGAGTAAACGAATGTTTAATGATGAACGGCACTCAAATGAATATCGCATCAATGTCAGCAGAAGCAAAAACGATGAGAACCGAGATAGAACTCCCGATCGACATCTTGTATTCACAGGGAGTCTATGAAAACCGTGCAGAATATTTCGTAAAGAAGAATTTTCTGCTGGAATTGTACAGAGAAGGTAAGATATCCCTCGGGAGGATGGCGGCATTGCTCGGGATGAATCGGGTGGAGATGTTGGGGGTCATGAAGGATTCGGACATACCTCTGAACTATGGAGTCGAAGAACTGGAAGAGGACATGGAAACAGCGAAGAAACTCGGTATGCTGAAATGAAGGTGATCAGCAATTCTTCGCCTTTGATTTTCTTATCTGCTATTGGATTATTGGATATTTTGAGAATCGAATCTGGTGAGGTGCTGATACCGGAAGCCGTGTATCAGGAAGTCACAGCAAACGATTTAAAAGGGTCTTGCGAGGTAAAAGATGCTGACTGGATCAAAGTGGTGCCAATTGAGAATGCGGAGTCCCTGTTTCTCTTGTCATCACTTGACGCAGGCGAAAGAGAAGCGATAATCCTCGCCAGTGAACAGAGTGCTGATTTACTGTTGATGGATGACCTTGCAGGAAGAAGAGCCGCAATGATGTACGAGATCAATGTAATGGGGACACTGGGGTTTCTGAAGGTGATGCACCGGAAAGGCATAGTCGAGAACTTAAAAGATGTGCTGCACGAGCTCATGGGGCATGGATTCCGGATGGATGCAAATCTGTACAGGACAATACTTGAGGATTAGGTCTTTGAAAATACCGTAGAACAACAGATAGCATGCCACATTACCATATAGAATTTAGATTTCATGGATACGCCAGGAAATACTTTAAAAGGTCGATCTTTGATGTTACAAGAAGATTTCGTGTCAAAGGTGTGACAAGAAAGAGACCTGTTCCACATACTACATTAGCAGGTCCTTTTGAAACGAGAGATAAAAAGAGTGATTGCGGATGTGAAAAATGTCGCTAATAATTGCAATCTTGTGAATTTCAAACTCAACGGGTTTGGGTATTTTGATAACCCTGGAGGCAATGTCATTTACGCTGATATCGAACCCTCGAAGGAACTTGAGGAAATGTGCTGGGGATTAGCAATGAAATTGATGAAATATGTCAGACTCAAGGGGTGGGACTGGAGAGAAATATTCTCGTTTCACGCTACAATCGCTTTCAAGGAGATCTATAGGAAGTTTTCCAAGATCTGGAGCTACCTGAAACACGAGGAAAAGCCCAATATAGATCAACATCTCTTGAGAACAACGATCATAGGAAACAGAGGTAGAATAGTCTCTGAATACGATCTCATGCGTATCCACAGCAGTATCCGCCGCTTATGCGATGAGCGCAGGAGGTCTGAATCGTCGATCCGAAGGTGGGCGGCGTCGTCATCGTGCCGCTTGCGTCGTACAAGCTCTCATCGAGACCGTGGGTGGTCTCCGCGGGTAAGCAGGATCACTGTTGAGCCGATCGCAGCGTTTAAGGATGCTGCTATCGTCCTCGACGGACACCACACACAGCCGGTGCAGGCTGGCGATCTTATTACTATCACGCGGGCGGATGAGCCCGCGCTCTTCGCGAGGACCGGGTGGCGGTTTTA
>QMVM01000019.1 GCA_003661105.1 Methanosarcinales archaeon
GGGCGATCGTCTCTTTCTTATCGCGACAGAGAATAATACCAATCGTGCGGTTTTCGTCATCGGTCCTGACATCTCGGTCGTAGAAATTGACATACATCTGCATCTGCCCCATATCCCGGTGGGTAGGCTTACCGATCTTCAGGTCAATCAGCACAAAACATCGCAGCAGACGGTTGTAAAAAGCAAGATCGATGTAAAAATGCTTGGCATCAAGTGTGATACGTTTCTGGCGGGCGACAAAGGCAAATCTTTTCCCCAGTTCCAGTAAAAAGCTTTGCAGGTTGTTCAAAAGGGCAGTTTCCAGATCTTTCTCGCTGTACGCCGCTTGCTCAGGTAGTCCCAGAAACTCCGGAATGTACGGATCCTTGATAGCATCGCGTGGAGACTCAAGGATCTGCCCCTGTTCTGCCAGTGCCTTGATCTCTACCTTGTCCCGGCTCAGCGCCAGACGTTCGAATAGGGGAGAGTTGATCTGTCGATCCAGTTCCCGCACAGACCAGTTTTCAGACTCGGCTTCCTTTATGTAAAAGTCTCGTGCCTGTTCATCATCAAGACGCAGCAATAGGATGTAATGGGACCAGCTCAATCTGGCAGACAGTGTCTGCCGATTTCTAAATGTGATATAGAACGTTCTCATATTTCTGAGATTTTGCATGGAAAACCCCCTGCCGAATTCTGCCGTCAGCCGTTCGGAGAGCATCTTCAATGTTTCTTCCCCATATTCTGCGCGGGCGCGTCCGTGCTGCTCATCATCAACGATCAGGCGACCAATCTCGAAATAAGCGTGAACCATTACTGTATTCACCGTACGGGAAACACTGCTTTGCGCTTCCAGCAGAACTCGCCGGATATGGTCGTGCAGAGGCAGAGCCAACTCACTCATCCGCGTTCTCCATCCAGAGGATTCGCCATAGTATCAGCAGCTTCCCACATCCATTTTTCGATTTCGTTGTTGTTAGGCGGCATATATCAACTCCCTCATAATATTATTCTACCGCCCCCCTGGGCGACTGATATTCTTTTGCATGGCAGATAACATGAACATGAGCTGCCGACTTATCTGGCATATAGTTGAAGAACCTGCATGTTCTCAAAACCGCTATTTATCACGAATTTGCGTCTACACAAAACGTTGTGCCAGATAACACCTCTGCAAATCCTGAAGCCACGCGGTAGCTAAAACAACCAAAAAAATAAAAAGAGGGGAAGGATAATGCATGGCTGCCCAGAATCGTGTAGGGCTGTGCAAGTCCTTGATATGCGCATCAACCCCACATATATAAATCAGTAATCCAAGAGCGGGGTGAAAGTGAATGCACCCCCTGATGGAATCGCCACACACCACACCAAAGATTTTATATCCTGACCTGACAAACCAACATCTCTCAACATCCGGAGGATTTAAATGACTGAAATCAATGTGAGGGATCGTTTTTTACCGCACTGAAAAACTCCGCGACGTACGCGTGCGCATCTTCGATACCACGCTGCGTGACGGTGAGCAGACGCCTGGCGTATCGCTTTCTCTCGAAGAGAAACTCGCTATCGCAATGCAACTGGACAAACTCGGCATCGATATCATGGAGGCGGGCTTCCCGATCGCATCGGCAGGCGAGAATGGCGCGGTCTTGGAAATCGCGAAAGCCGGACTGGACGCACAGATATGCGGACTATCCAGAGTGATAAAGGCTGACATCGATGCGTGCCTCGACTGCGATGTAGGTATGGTGCATACATTCGTATCCACTTCCGACGTTCAGCGGATACATACCATCGGCAAGTCGAGAGAAGAGGTCGTGGATCTTGCAGTCGATGCGGTGCAGTACATCAAGGATCACGGCAGGACATGCATGTTCTCAGCAATGGACGCAACACGGACCGATGTTGACTACTTAATCGAGATATGCAAAGCCGTCGAGGCAGTGGGTTGCGATATCATCAATGTACCCGACACCGTGGGCGTGATGGTGCCGTCTGCTATGTACCGGCTGATCGAAGAGCTTAAGAGATCGGTGTCGCTGCCGCTTGATGTACACTGCCACAACGACTATGGGCTTGCGGTTGCAAACAGCATCGCAGCAGTCGAAGCGGGCGCCACCCAGGTTCAGGTGACGATCAACGGGCTTGGAGAACGCGCGGGAAACGCGGATCTTGCAGAGACTGTAATGATTCTGCACACGATTCAGGGAGCAAGGACAAATATCAAGACCGAATACCTCTTCGAGACCTCGCGCATGGTCGAGCAGTACAGTGGCGTTCGGGTTTCGCAGTTGATGCCAGTGGTTGGCGAGAATGCGTTTGCGCACGAATCAGGCATCCACACGCACGGCGTACTCGTGTGTACCGACACGTTCGAGCCAGGAGTGATGACACCAGAGATGGTCGGGCAGAAGCGCAGGATCGTTCTCGGGAAACATGCTGGCAAGCACGCTGTGAAGCAGGCGATTGAGTTGGCAGGATTCGTAACAAACGAGGAGCAACTGGTAGAGGTACTTGGAAGGATCAAGGAACTTGGAGACAAGGGCAAACCGGTCACCGATGCAGACCTCTACGCCATCACCGAGTCCATTCTCGGGGAGGTCTCCGGAAAAGAGCAGTTCATCGACCTAATGGAGGTTTCGGTGATGACCGGAAATATCATCACGCCGACTGCGTCTGTGAAGGCGATTGTTGGTGGGGATATGAAGGTTGTGGCGAACATCGGCGTCGGTCCTGTGGATGCTGCCTTAAATGCCGTACGGAATCTGCTCGGCGAAGGGGGGAAGATACGTCTACATGATTTCAAACTCGAAGCGATCTCAGGCGGTTCTGACGCGCTTGCAGAGGTGACGATTGCGGTAGAGGATGAATCAGGTAGGATCGTGAGCGCGGGTGCCGCGAGAGAGGATATCGTGCTGGCATCGGTCGAGGCGCTTGTGAATGCGATCAACCGGCTGATCATGTTGCGGGGAAAGGTGTGAGGTGTCCGGGGTGGGGGGTGATAATCCCCCTCCTATCACACATACATCCCCGGTTCAGATAGTATATATCCTCTGACAATCTCGCACGCTTCAGGGACTGTCACAAAATGACTTGATTGGGCTAAACATCCTTAAAGCAGCCACTTCCAGAGTGGAACAAAACCAACCTTGCAGCCCTTAAACTCCTCCTCGCCCTCATAAGGCAACGCCCAATAAATAACCTACCAGAATGCAGGCTCGATGGTGACATTCCACTTTGGTAAACTATCCAATCTTCCAAGCCTCTTTTCGCAGATTTTCATCGCTTCTTTTGTTAATTTCACTCCTTTCTGGTAAACTTTATCGATAAGATGGACTGCAGGATGCATACTGTTCCATGTCATGGTTTCAGCCAATTTGATAGCTTTATTGACTGAAGACAAGAGTGTGCCGTTCCAATGCATCTCTAAAACCCCCCAACATCGTTCAACCGGGTTGTATTTGCTGTGATAAGGAGGATAATAAGCCAGCTGGATCTTCAATCCCGTGTTATCAGCAAATTCAATCATTCTTTTGATAAATTGTGTTCTATCCCATGTTTTCCAGTATCCCTCCTCAAATTCACTGTTTTCATCCATAAATAACTTCCCATAACGGCTACGTCTCTCGGTTTTCACCAGTAGAACACCTTCTCAAATTTTTTGGTTGTAGAACAGAATTCAAAGCCGGCTCATACGAAAAGGTTATGTACTGTGATTGCTAAGATGTAGTTGATCAATTAATTTATCGATGCAGCTTATAGGATTTGAGTAGTTCAGTTCTGTGTGCGCTTTTCTAAGTTAGTTGGTTTAAACTAAGAAGGAGGAAGAAAATTGTTTAGAGGAGAATCCTACGATGCACCAGTTGCCGAAGGCACGGAGTATGATGTCACCATAGAAGACATTGCCAGAGAAGGAGATGGCATAGCCCGTGTACAAGGCTTTGTGATTTTTGTGCCAGGCACAAAGATCGGAGACAACGTCAAGATCAAAGTTGACAAAGTCATGAGACGGTTTGCAATCGCGTCTGTATCAGATTGAGCTATAAATCGTTCAGAGTTTAATACTAGAGTTTAATACTAAGTTCCGGGCGCACATCTCGTGTTGCTGAACCGCAATGGTTCAACAGGCGGTGCACGCACCCGGAACAATTTTTTTTATATCGTGTGGATCGATCCACTCATTACGTCGATTATGGATGATCAATTGTTTTTTTCGGCTGCGCAACAATAGACTGCTTTTGCAATCAGGTTACTGGGAATCCTGAAAAAAAATACAGCCAAGCATCTCTTTTGTGAATTCAAACGTCCCTGTGATCCCAACCGACTCAGGAAGATCCCCGAGTCCCGCCCTTATGATCAGATCCCCTATCTCGTGATCGATAACCTTTGCGATCCCGAGTATCGATGTCGTCGGGCGCGGATTCACATCCACCACATAGAGTTCGTCGCCTGCAACGATATCGACTCCGATATATCCCCTGCACCCAAGTACATCTGCCGCTTTTGCGGCCGTATCCATAACCTCACCCCATCGTGGTGTCTGGTACGGCACAACCCCGCCGTTGTACCTGATGGTATCTGTTCCGATCTCGACCATCTGCTTGTTCACAGTGAGGGCAAGCGCGGTTTTGCCGATGATCAGGCTCGCGCTCAGGTGTTCTCCTGATACAAGTTCGGTTACGATGAAATCATCGCTCAAATTAACTTTTTCCGATAATGCCCATCCCTCGTGGGCTGTGGCATCAATGGGTCGCTCCTGGCGATCCATTACGATCGAGATCCCTTCCGAGGCACAGCCTGATCTCGGCTTGATCACGTACCGCGCGCCAGCACCTGCACCATCCGCACCACAACCACCTGCACCCATACCCGCATCATCGATGACCCCCGGCACAGCGATGCCGCTATCCGACAGGATGCGAGAGCAAACGAGTTTGTCGGCGCAGTTTCTCACGGACTTGCTCGGGCAGCCGAGATTGACCGTGCTTTCTTCAACGATCCTGGTTAAGTCAGCAAGAATCTCATCCGGTGCGATCACGATCCCGGCATCGCAGGTACGCGCAATCCGTTCGATCGCTGTTGCGAAGCCGTTATCATCACAGCCATCATCGCACACGACCACAGCTCCACTGACTCCATGAACCTGCTCCCTGGCAGGATACCGCACCAGATGCCCGCCTGCCGCGAAACTGTTCGCGAGAGTTGCGAGCATCGCGCACCCTTCGCCAAGTATGTCGGGGTCCCCCGTTGCGACCGCGTATTCGGCGACCATGACCTCCATTATATGATGCCGGTTCCGTAACCTGTGGCTAATTTTCTCGTCTCGGTTCTGCCACACTCAGGGCATTTGAGTTTCGAGTCGTGCCGAACCATTGGGGCCCTGCAGTTCGAACAGAGTGCCTTCATGACACCCATATCCGGATCTGATGTGTCAAGGCGCATGTTATTGAGATCGACTATCTTTGCTTTCAAGATGTCGAATATCCCGAACTCGTGCGCGATTTCCTTGACGTAACCCCTCTTGACGTTGGATACGTGGACAACAGCAGACCCAACATCCGGGATCTCCCGGTCGACGACGCCCTTCGCACCGGCGATCGTCACCATTGCAAGTGAGTCACGCAGTCCCACGATCTGCCCTATGACTATATCCCCTTTCCGGAGGACTGGGGGCGTGTTCGTGCACGGGATCACGGAAACCGACCTGCGAACAGTATTGACTCTGGTAGTTCCTGCGATGGCTGCGTAGACGCCGCCAGTCTTCTCATAAGTCTGTGCGCCGGCGCGGAACTCTTCAGTGGTTCCTATGAAATCGCCCGGAAGCACAAACTTGTCAGAACTATTCGAGGCGCCATTACTAACGGTGTTATCCGTACCCTCTGTAATGCTCTGCTCTTCGGACTGTGAAATCGATGAATCGTCTATTGTAGGCGACTCATTACTAGCCCCGGATTCTTCGCTATTCTTCGCTACCTTCCGTAAAACGGTTCGTTTCTTTAGTTTAATATGAATCCCTCATTTATATTCAATATTGTTTAGTAGGTTCGAGCCATCAGCGTGACTACTCCATCTCTTCCGCAGACTACACAGTGTCCTTTCGTTGCTGCCTCTGATCCTGCCGATCCGACAGGGACTCCAAGCATACGAAGCCCGGTTACATCCTCTATCTCATGTCCGCAATCCGGATCCTGACACCAGCATAGCCGCAAAATCCCCTGCGCCTCAAGCTCTAACGCCTCGTCAAGCGTCTCACAGTCAAATATCCTCGAATCGAACTTCTGCAATGCAACAGTGTACATATCAGCAAGCATTAGGTCCATGCAGTCCAGCACCTCGCCAGCGATCCGGTCGATCGGCACCGATCGTTTATCGGCAGTGTCCCTGCGCACCATCATAACCGCGTTCTTGGCAATGTCTCTCGGACCGATCTCGATCCTTACCGGCACGCCTTTGAGTTCCCATCTGTAGTACTTGGCGCCAGGATGCTCGTCGCGGTCATCGACCTTCACGCGAAGCCCGTGACCTGTAAGCGTGTCGCGCACGGATGCGCATGCGCTCAGCACCGCTTCGTTCGAATCGCGATTTCCGAAGATGATCGGCACGATCGCAACCTGCACCGGCGCAATCTCCGGAGGCAGCACAAGCCCGCGATCATCACCGTGAACGCTGATTGTGGCAGCGACGCTCCGCTCCGAGATCCCATAGCAGGTCTGATGTGCGTACACCTGCTCACCGTCCACATCCTCATAAGTGATCTCGAACGTCTTTGCGAAGTTATCCCCGAGATGGTGCGCGGTTCCTATCTGGAGAACCCTGCCATCCGGCATCAGCGTGTCGACCGCAAGCGTGTAGTCTGCGCCAGGGAACTTATCCCACTCGGGGCGCTTTGAAACGATTGTCGGGACTGCAATTCGCCTGTAAAACTCCTGGTATAATTCAATCGCTCGATCCACCTGTTTTGCTGCGTCATCCCAGTCGGCGTGTACGGTGTGTGCCTCCTTAAACGACGTGATCTCGCGCAGACGGATGAGCGGGCGGGTGTGTTTGGTCTCGTACCGGAACGTGTTCACGATCTGGTAGAGTTTTAGTGGCAGGTCCGCATGAGACCTGACCCAGAGTTTGTACATCGGATAGATTGCGGTCTCGCTTGTTGGTCTGAGCGCAAGCTTCATCTCAAGCGGGGTTACGCCGCCGTGTGTGACCCAGTAGACTTCGTCCTCAAATCCCTTGATATGCTCTGCTTCCTTCATAAATTCGTTTTCGGGAATCAGAAGTGGGAACAGTGCCTCCTCGTGACCGTCGTTATCCAGAAATTCTCTGATGATTGAATAAATATTTTTTCGCAGTGAAAATCCGAACGGGGGCCACACATAAAGTCCCTTCACTGGATACCTGATATCCATGATCTCGGCAGCGGCAAGAAGCTCGTGATACCACTCGCTAAAACTCGACTTCGGTGGAAGTTTTGGTTGCTGCACGTTTTTCATTGGGTGAAATTATGGGTGGCGTGGACATAAACCTTGTGGGGGTGGATATGGATATTCGCTTACGGGGGTGTGAATCAGCATCTGACGACAAGAGGTGATTTTTCGGGGAATCCCACTTTTCGGTGATGCACTGACACATCACCAAAAGGTGTCACGGTGGCACGACATATCCCATTCTCAGCAATCGTCCATCATTCAGCTTTATGCACCTCTTCGATATATCGTTGCATGCCCTTCTCACCATAGAATTAAATTTCTGTTCATGTTTATTTCTATTTTTATTCTGACAGTCGAGGTAGACGATTCTTTCGGTTTGTGTGTCTATATATCTGCCCGGCAATCTGAATATCTTTTCGATCAGTGTTTCCAGCCCGATCTTTTCGTTTTTGAAGAACGTCTCCAGCAGGTGCTGGCAGACTGATATATATTATTGAGATTGTTGTCATCAATGCTGATGCGCGTGTTTCGTGCTCAGTTTTTCGATTTCCCTTTCTTCTCTCTCTGCTCTCTTTTCTGAATTCGTTCTTCTCTTTCTCACGTCCAACTCGCAATATAATCTTTTCATTCCTGTTCGACAGAGTAATCTCCTGATTCCAATTTAATTAAGACGCCGTGCCATTGCTTATCCTGCATTTTTTCCAGTTCACTTTCATGAGCTTTCATTTCCCCCCCAATTATTGAACCGCCATGCCCAACAAAAACACCGATACTCTGTGATGGTAAAAGGTAAGTTTATTTCGATTCACCGAAATTCGGGAGCTGAAAGTGAACACATCAAGATATATCGCCATAGAATGTTATCGCATCGCATCACCACACCCCATAAACCCCTGCCGCCGCCTCAAAAAATCGCAGACATATTCCCCGCATCCGCCACTCCCATCGATCGTGCTTGCCTGATCGGAGGGCGCGACGGATGATTTATCTTCACAGCCCCGCAATCGCGCTCTCGGTCCAGATTGTGAGTCTGCCTGCGTGGGTGCCTGGTGCGAGCATTTCGGCGTTCAACCGGTCGCACGTCACGACGTCCACACCAGAGAGGTTGCGTGCACCCTTCTCGATGCCGCTGTAATCAGACGTCACGATCAGGATGCTCTTTGGCTTCTTGTATTTCCTGCCACGGAGCTTCCCTCTGCCTGCCCTGATATGCTTCCCGGTCTTGGCGCGGATCACATCCTGCCAGAGGTCGATCGCCCGTAAAACCTCGCAAACGTCCCTGGTCTTTGCCAGACTCCCAAACGAGTCCTCAAGAACGATCGGAAGATCGATATCTGCCTCGAACCTGTGCCCTCTGTTAGTAACGAGGTCGGGGTTGGTTGTGGCTGCAATCGCGGACCTGATCGCAAGCCTCCGCTCCTTTTTGTTGATCTTTTCACTCCAGTCCTTCTCTGCCTTTGGTGGGTGCGCTTTTCTGCCACCCATCGCCTGTGGAACCCGTGCAGCCTTGTTTGAGTTCACAAGTCGCGGGATCTGCGCTATTCCCCTACCTGATCCAAGCGAGCGCGCCGAGGTTCTCATGCCCGCGTACGCTGTTACACCATACGGCTGCCTGCGGTTTGCCTGCGCGGCAAGGACTGCTTTTTTGATGAGGTCTGGACGGTAGGATTCGGAAAATACATCCGGAAGATCGATTTCACGTAAAACGTCTCCCGATAAACTTAAAACATTGGTTTTCATCTAAATCACCCCTGCTGCGATTCTGTGCTGATATGATTGATCGCAGGAGCGTCCAATGGTGGCATGCCGCGTATGGGCGGTCTCATCCGGATCAATCGCTTCGACGGACCAGGAACGCTTCCACGAATCATCACGTACCCGTTTCTGACGATGCCGTAGTTTATGAATCCGCCATCCGGAGTTACCTCGGCTCCGTCAGATCCGATCCTAAAGATCCGTTTGTTGAATTCGGTGCGCTGGTAGTACCCGGTCTGCCCCATCAGTGGCACAGTTCTCCGCACATAATGCGGGGTCCATGGACCAAGGTTTCCGATGTGACGCCTCTTTCCGGTACGGCTATGTTTGCCCTTCTGTAGCTGCACACCCCACCGCTTCACAGGTCCCTGCGTCCCTTTTCCGGTAGTTATCGCGGCAACATCCACAAACTCGCCTGGAGCGAAGAGGTCTGCCATCTGATACTCCTTCCCGAGAATTGATCTGCCGTACTCGAACTGCGCGGCAACATCCCCCCCGCCAGCGATCAGCGTCTCCATCACATCAGGTGTCTTCTTTGGAATCCCTGAAACGAGATGTGGCATAGTCTGGACGACCGCACGGATCTCGCGCACCGTACCCGCCTCAAGAGCGCGTTCAATGTTATCGTTATCACGGTCTGCCCACACCTCTGTGATCAATTTCATCCCATAGTATCCCCGGTCCGTGTAGGCGCGCAGCGCAACAACGCGCATGGCAGGAGTTTCGATGATCGTTACAGGCACCGATATCTCAATACCCGCGGTAATACTGCTCGGACGGTCGTCGATCATCAGCACATGAGTCATTCCTGCCTTATACCCTGCGAAATCCTGTATCTTTGGTTCTTCTCCATCGGTCCGCCATGATCGTATTCGTGCGATCGGTTTCTTTGCTTTTTTTCTCGGGCTGAATGCAAGTGACCCTCGTCTTGGTCTGTGTATCGTCGGCATTTTTCAAATCCTCTTTCCAGAAGTATCAGCGTATACAGTATTAATATTAACGTTCATAATGGGTTTGCCCGGAGTACTCCGGTGCATGGTTGCGGCGAAATTGTAAATCATATATGCCCTCACGCAACTTATCAGCCCCACATCATCGATAGGATTATGTATAATGAACGTCTCGTAATCATGGCGAAAAGTGCTTATGCGCTTCAGACATCCGATATCCGTGGAGGTCTCAGTATTATCGACTCCAAAAAAACACCAGATCCACATAAAAGCGCGACGAATGGCGATAAGAGATTGCAAGCACCGTATCTTGTCATAGGAAGCGGTAACATAGGGTCCACGGTTGCCAGAGAACTTGTGAACTGGAATAAGAAGGTTGTACTGATCGACAAGGATGCCGGGAAGGTTGAGACACTTAAGGAGCAGGAGTTTGAAGCCGTAGTAGGCGATCTAAACGACCCTGGTCTGCTCAGTCCGATCGATATCAAGAGCATTGAAGTGGCGCTGATCTTGAGTTCTGACGTTTCTGCAAACGAAAACGCAATCGTTACCATAAAGCAGGCATCAGAGGGCATTCAGGTGATTGCACGTGCACCAAACAGCATCGCAAAGACCAAACTTATAGAGGCAGGGGCTGACAGCGTGATCATGCCGCCAAGGGTAGTTTCCGATGCTACGCTGCGGATCCTCGACCGCGTGGAATCTGCCAGACACGCCTCAAACGTCCTTAATATCCTGCGCTCGATCGGTGCAGGGAAACTTGCCATCGTGGTTCACGACAATCCGGATCCGGATGCCATGTCCAGTGCTGTTGCCCTAAAAACGATTGCTGCGAGCGTTGATATCGAATCCGAGATGCTGTACCGGGGCGAGATCGGTCACCAGGAGAACAAGGCATTCATAAATCTGCTCCAGATCGATATGGGAAAACTCGATGAACAGAAGACACATTCTCTTGAAGATTTCAAGAAGATTGCGCTTATCGATTGTTCGATGCCAGGGGAGAATAACCTTCTCCCGAAGGATTCTGATGTTGCTATCATCGTCGACCATCATCCTGCTGAGATGAAGGCAGTACATGCCGAGTACATAGATATCCGCCCGAATGCCGGAGCTACAGCAACGATCATGACGAAATATCTCCAGGAACTCGATATTCCGATCAGCAAGGATCTTGCGACCGCGCTGTTATATGGCATCCGCACCGACACACTTGGATTCAAACGGAATGCCAATCCGATCGACCTGACTGCGGCTGCACTTCTGTACCCTCTCGCGGACCATGATATTCTGGACCGGATCGAAACGCCGGCCATCTCCACAGAAACACTGGACGTGTTTGGGGAGGCGATAAGGAACCGGAAGATCAAGGGCAGTTACCTGATCACGAATGTCGGAACCCTCCGGGATAGGGACGCACTTGCACAGGCTGCCGACTACCTGTTGAACCTTGAGGGGGTCACGACTGTTCTTGTGTACGGGATCGGCGAGGACCAGATATACCTCTCTGCAAGAAGCAATGATATCCGGATGAATCTTGGCAAGTCGATGCAGGATGCGTTTGGGGAGAGCGGTTCGGCAGGAGGGCACGCAACAATGGCGGGCGCCCAGATCCCGCTCGGGGTCTTCAGCGACACAAAGGATAGGCAGGCACTGATGAAGATCTCAGAAGAAGTGGTGATGAAACGGTTCTTTGCAGCAATTGGCGTTGAGAATGGGGATGAATGAATCCGGAGATCGGATTTTTGAACATGCTCAGGACTTGTCAGGGAATAACCTGCCGGAATTAGTGCTATTGCTCAGTCATGGATAAACGAATGTGTGGAGAAATATAAAAACTATAGAATGATCAAAAAATAAAAATAGGATCGCTCAAATGTCCTCGAGCGATTCGATGCCGATCTTCCGGACGTTTGGCTTCCATATCTTGTCTGGCATCCAGTCAGGCTTGTTCTTTGGAGCGTCAACCTGTTCCCTCCACCCCTCGAAGACGTGCACCTTTTTCGTGCCGCGTTCACGTAGCAGTATCCGTGTAGGATTTGCTTTGGTATTGCCAACCCGATTCGCAACCTTGAGCGCTGCCTGCCGAGGCTGCTTCCCAGAAAAGACACCATGTTCGCTGCCACCATTGTCCCGCAGTACAAAGTTCCTTGTTTTCTCCATAACATACACCTCGCGCTATGCTTAAGTCATGCGCGGGTGATACTAATCACTTATAGGATATTAATGTAACGCCTGTGATACCCCTTCCCGATGGCGGTGTCATCATGGAAATCGCTTAGTGATTTCAATTATGCGGGCGATCTACAGGGATGAGATGCAATGACAAATATCATGGAAATCTACCAGTTGCTCCCGAAACTGAACTGTAAGGAGTGTGAGAAGCCCACATGTATGGCATTTGCAAGTTCGCTTCTGTCAGGCGAGTCTGAAATCGCTGATTGCCCCCCATTATACGAGAGCGGGTACGAGAGTCAATTGCAGGAGCTGCAATCGCTGCTTGCGCCAGTGAGCGGCGCTACCGAGACAGGACTAGTAATCCATGAGGAGTTATGCTTCGGGTGCGGGAACTGCGTCGTTGCCTGCCCTGTGAATGTTGCCAATGATCCACACGGCGCAGCTCTCGGGCTTGCACCATCCAACGATAAAGTGATCCTTGAAGTGGTAGGCGGCGTCGTCACTGCCAAGAATGTTGGTGAATGCAGGCGGTTCGGGCAGAATAAGATCCTGTGCGATGTCTGTATCGTAACCTGCCCGTCAAAAGCGATCGAGTTTGTATAAGGGAACTCAGACACGATCAAAAACTTCAGTGAAAACACATATCTGCTTCAAATTAAGCGGTAACCGAGGCACTATCTAAAAAATTGGTGATTTGTTATAATTATCGTGGACATAGTGGTAAAAGTTCTTTAGTATTCGGAAGTTTCCGCTCACTTTCGTAGTAGTGGTAATACCCAATCAATTTTAGCCCTAGCACCTTCCACCATACTACCAGCTTGACACGGTTTCGGGTACGCTTCAACCATATATTTATCTCCGTCATCTTCTGTCTGAACTTCTTCTGGTGACGTCTTTCGCCCAAACTTGAAGTTGCCCCATCCGGACATGTCACAGAAGTGTGTGAAGCCTATGAAATCGAAGGTTTCGCATTTCCGGCCATGTTGCTTTGCTCTCGTGCATGCGCACCGTCCGAACTCGATAATCTTACTCAATTCTCTCATATATCGTGAGTCCAAACTTACCCATTTGCAGTCTCATCGTATCTCCGAATACTCTGGCTTCTACTTCATTCTCAAAACAGACGATGAATGGGGTTGAGGAGAGCGTATTGGCCCTCCCGAGAACCCAAGCATTCCATTGATACCATGCTACGGTCTGAGACCCCGCTCTGACTCACATCACCTCGCAATGTCCCAGAACTCTCTGCTATATTCCAAGACAGGAGGACCCGACTAACGGTGGTGTGAATGCTGCCTTTCGTCACACTGAAAACGTCGGCTTCCGGAACCATCAGAATTTCGGGACTTATAACCGAACACCCTTCGTTGTGGCCTGGTACCCCATCCCCCGCCTCACATCAGTCCGTTACCGGGTCGGGTGCGGGGTTCAGTTCTGAGGTGGTGGCTATCCTTTCCTCGAGGCTTGGATTTTCACCATCGGCGAGTATGAATTTATCTCGGCGCTCCAGTGTAATCCGTGTTAATCTGTGGCTAATATAGCTTTCAGACACGGATTAACACTGATGGACACAAATTGAGTCTTTTATGCATATCTTTCAGAAAGACTAAAGATGAGTTTTACCATACTTTTTGGAGTGGATACGAAAACACTCCGATTTTATGGTAGTATGCACGTGTTCGAACATTCGTGCAATTCATGATATCACTTGGTGCTGATTTTATCACAAATTTGTCCCGTTTATTGGCGCATACCGTGTATTTCTAAAATTTCCAGTATTTGTACCGCTCATGCGCTTGTATCGCAGTGATTCGTAAAAATTCGTTCCATTCATGATTTTGACCGAATTCTTATATACTATCTACTTAAATAAACTATGAGGGTATATTATTTTGAGGATTTCCTAACACACCTCACGCCACACGCACAGTCTCTAGATTTCTCGGCACCTGAGTTTTGATGTGATGTTTGTTATAAATCGAACTTGCAAGACTCAGACAGTTCCTCTCATCGCCATGCTCGGTCATCACCAGTTCCGGTTTCGGACGCATGTTCTTGATATATTTTACCAGTTGGTTCCGGTCAGAATGCCCTGAAAACCCATCGATCGTGCAGACCTCAAGTTTGATCTTGAGCAACTCGGACACACCTCTCCTTGTGATCGGTATCTCGGTCCTACCCTTCTGGATGCGCTGTCCCACAGTCCCCTCGGCTTGATAACCGACAAATATCAAAGTGCTCTTCTCATCAGATGCAAATGCCTTGAGATATTCCATGATCGGACCACCATTCATCATTCCAGAGGTCGAGATGATGATCGCGGGATCAATATTGCTCAAAAGATCTTCGCGCATCTTCTGCGAATCCACCTTAGCGAAACAATCCGCAAGGAATGGATTCATCCCTTTGTGGAAGATCTGATTCCGCAGATCGCTGTTCAGATACTCAGGATGCGTGGTGTGGATCGCTGTTGCCTCCCAGATCATACCGTCTAAATATATCGGAACCTGCCCGATCCGCTTCTTCCGCATAGCCTCTTCGAGAACCAGCATCACATCCTGACTTCGCCCGACCGCAAAAGCAGGGATCAGTACCTTGCCCCCGCGCTCGATAGTCCTCTTCGCGATCTCTGTGATGTTCTTCTCCGCAACATTCCGCGGAGGCTGGAAATCGTTCGGACCGCCATAAGTCGCCTCCATGATCACAGTCTCCGCTCTCGGGAAATTATTGATAGCGCTGTCGAACAATCTCGTCTTTTCGTACTTGAAGTCGCCAGTAAAGACCACGTTGTGTAAACCATCGCCAACGTGGAAGTGAGCGACCGCTGATCCAAGGATGTGTCCTGCGTTGTGGAGTGTCAGTTTCATGTCAGGCGCGATATCGGTAACGCTCCCGTAATCAAGAACGATTGTGTGTTTGAGCGCTTCCCTGACCATCTCAGAGCTATACGGGATACGCCTTCCTTCCTTGTTCGCGACATCAATGTAATCAATCTGCAGAAGCGCCATCAGATCGCGGGAGGGGGGTGTGGCATACACAGGACCACGGTACCCGTACTTGAACAAGAGCGGCACAAGTCCACAGTGGTCGAGATGCGCATGTGTCACCACCACGCCGTCGAGGTGGGTGATCGGGGAGACTTCAGGGATGTACAGGTATGGTGTACCACCGTTGTCATCAGCGCCCACATTGATGCCGCAATCAATCAATACTCTCGTTTCCGGAGTTGACAACAAGAAGCAACTCCGTCCAACCTCCCTACAACCTCCGAGTGCTGTTACGCGTATCCAATTATCAGGAGATGTGATGCTGCGGTGGATCTTCTCCCCGAGTTCCCGCAGGATCTGTTTGCGCTCATCAAGACTCTCGCGCAGCACATGCCTGACGTTCTTTATCGTCGACGACTCGATTGGTGGGGTGCGCACGACCTTTGGCGTCCAGCCAATGTGCCTCGTGATCTCGCGAAGCATCGACCCGTGCTGCCCGATAACTAGCCCTGGCTTCTCTGCCTCGATCATAACCTCTCCGGTATCACTATCGAAGCAGTAGTCTGTGATGCCAGCGTCCGCCGGCGCTATCTTTTCGATTGCAGCGGTAGCATCAGCAGGATCGTAC
>QMVM01000020.1 GCA_003661105.1 Methanosarcinales archaeon
ACGCACAGCACGAAGAGGTGGTGGGGGGCGGCAAATGCCCGACACACCGAAAATTTTATAACGGGACTGATGTAATCAAATCTATGCCAGAAAAAAAGATAGTTTTAACGATAGACCCAAATGAATTGAAGGAAGGGGTATGCAAAATATACCCATCGAAAGATGAAAGATTTGCGGTGTGTCTGGAAGACGAAAAAATCAAAATCTTCCCGATCGAAGAGTGAGTGAAGGTATTTAGATGGATGTCCGCCCCATAAATCTATCGAGAAAGACAAGCGAGATCGTAATAGATTCAACCGTTTTTAAAGACGGCGATTGCAAAGAGACTCGCGTCTGGAGTTGGAAACGGTTTAAAACAGTAAAATATGTAGTGTGTTATATAGATGGCGAATTTGTAATATCTAAATTCGATTGAACATGAAAATCTGATGAGCTGTGCGGTTGTTGCGTGGTTGAGTTAGGGGATTGCAAGCGGATTAGTGGGTGAACTGGTTAGAGCGTCCGAAATAAGAGCGTTGGTACGAACGATCACATAAAATTTATGGCGTTTCGTTTGCTGGTGAGAAAGTTGTTTTAATCCTGAAGGTGCATCACTCGCCCCTTCATTCCTCTACACCCGTGACGGCACATCCCCCGCCCACAGCCACCCGCCGCCTGCATGATGCGGGTAGCCCGCCCCCGCTCCGCTCTGCACATCCACGCACCCACCGGCGGCGCATCCGCCTGCGAAGAAGTACGCACAGCACGAAGAGGTGGTGGTGGGGGCGAAGAGATCCACGGCTGCTGCTCGTCACAGTGTTGCCGCTGTTCAGTCTTCTGATGTCTGGGAAAACATAAGTTTTGGCATCTGCCAAAAAAACATAGATATTTAAGGGGTAAAATTCAATAAACCGTTAGGTGAAGGATCAATGCGAATAGAGTCCGCAGAGTTGAAATTTACCGTCCTCATTGAGAAGAATGAGGATATGGGTTACACTGCCACGGTGCCGTCTCTTCCGGGGTGTATCACACAGGGCGATACATGGGATGAAACAATAACTAACGCAAAGGAAGCAATTACGGGACACATTGAGGCGTTAAGAACTATTGGAAAGCAAATCCCAATAGAAGTTCCGGTTAAAGTCCCAATCGAGGTTGGGGCAACTTCATGAAACTCCCAAGAGTTACCGGGAATAAAGTTGTGAGCACGTTGAAGAGAGATGGGTTTGTGGAGATAAGGACGAGGGGGAGTCATTGCCACTTGTACCACGAACAAAAGAACATGCTTGTAACTGTTCCGGTTCATTCAGGGGCGATTATTGCTCCGAAAACTCTGAAATCAATTCTAAAACATGCTGGGATAACTGTCGAAGAATTTGTTGGTTTGCTGCGGAGGTGAGCGGCGCATCCCCCGCCCACAGCCGCCCGCCGCCTACACACCCACCTCTGCCCACCCCCGTCCTGCTCCTGCGCTTCCACGACCCCCTACCGGCGGCGCATCCGACCGCGACACTACGACGCAGATACTTCGCCGCCCGGCTCGCCTGCGACGAAGCACGCACAGCATGAATTGGCGGCGGGGGCGGCGAAGATGTGAGAGCGCCCGAGTCGCAAAATCTATATCACTGCAGGCACAAGTTGTCCATATAATAAACTCAAATCATCAAGAGAGGTGTACGATGTGAAAAGAGACTTTACAGTTATTATAGAACGGGACGAGGACGGTATCTATGTAGCGTCCGTTCCCGAACTTGTTGGGTGTCACACACAGGCAGAGACCCTAGATGAGTTAAGGGAAAGGATAATAGAAGCGGTTCAACTCTATTTAGAGGTTGAATCTGAAAAAGTGGGAGCATCCGAGTTCATTGGCATCCAGCGAGTCGGAGTTTCTGTGTGATTGGTGCAATTAATCCCCTGCCTGCCAGAAAAGTTATCAGGGTATTGGAAAACATCGGCTTTCAGCAAATAAGACAGAAAGGCAGCCATCTATTCATGCGGCACCCTGATGGGCGGACCACCCTGATCACGATACATCCCGGAGAAAGGATTGGGAAGGGGATGATTCGAAAAATAATAAACGATGCCGAACTTACGAGAGATGAATGGTTCGATTTGATCACAGATATCTAACGTTTCGCCCGCGGGCATATGGTTGCCCGAGTTTCTAACAGGGCACCCAGCGTCCGCCAATGTTTATTTCGGATCGTGAATCTTGTCGGGTGACACATCCCACCCCACAGCCGCCCGCCGCCTACACACCCACCTCTGCCCGCCCCCCCCCCACTTCTGCGCTTCCACGCACCCACCGGCGGCGCATCCGCGTGGCATCACGACGCAGACGCCCGCCGCCCTGCTCGCCTGCGACGAAGCACGCACAGCACGAATAGGCGGCGAAGATGCGAGAGTGCCCGAGCCGCAAACCATATACCATCACAAACACAAGCAATCCACAAACATCATACCAGAATAAGTGGAGAAATGCGGCAAATAATTGCTGGAGTGATCTGGTGGCGACAATGAGTTTTCGTTCGATATCTGGCAACACGGTTGCACTTACCCGATCTGGATGGATCATATCGCGAAACGGCATCCCGAACTCAAGAACTTCGATTTGGCGAATAGGATCGGTATCGCCGTCGAATCTCCTGATTATGTCAGCAGGGGAAATTTGGCAGACATATCGCTGTGAGGTCAGAGCTGATGATGCTTGGCAGGGCTAAATATGTGGTGTTGTGATCTACGAAGATGGTGGGGGAGTGATAACAGCATTTATGACTTCAAAGATCGGAAAGATCATCAGGAGGAATGTATTATGGAAGCGATGTTAAAGGTGAAAACGGTGGAGGCTCTGGATATAGATTACGATTCCGGCAGAGACGTGCTTTACATAAGTTTTGGAGCACCAACTGCCGCGGATGATGCGGAACTCCAGGATAATGATGTTATCGTGCGGTACAGACAACACCGGATGATAGGGGTAACGGTTCCGGATTTTTCGCGAAGAAGTTAAGTGAACGGAGACGTCTCGATCGCAGATCGCTACGGGCGGCGATCCCCGCCCTCATCACCCCCCGCCCCTTCCGGCGGCGCATCGTCACAATCTTCCACCACGAACACTGAGTTTCAAAGGCACGTTACAGCAGTTAAATGCATTTAAGGAGAGATTTCTGCACACTACCAAAAAGCGTTTGTCTACTATGTACGGGCATCTTCTGAGAGCTATTGTCAGTCATCGCGTGGGGCACGGACCCGGACGTAGTGAACCGCATGCCGTCAAACGACGGCGTAAACCTTATCCGTACTCACTAAACCACGGGAAGAAGCTCGCAACGAATTACGTAGAGTTGGGGTGTCTGCTTAAGGTAGTGCCATTAAGCCGCATACTCCTTCTCAAGACCAATTTCGAGAGCTTCAAGGTCGTCCATAAACGCAGAATCCTCGATCTTTACCAGTTCCTCCTGGATATTCATGCCGCCTTCCATGTAGGCAGTGGAGAGTTCCGCCTTTAACTGGTCAAGCGATGGTAACTCATCAGCAGCACCGAGAAACGACCTCATCTCCCAGAGCAACTGGTTATATCGCATATACAGTCTCTGCAGATGCGTATCTTCCATCGTAACAAGTCTCTGGAAGACCCCAGCCGCTTTCTCGTCTTTGACCAGCCGTTGTGCCTTTGTGTAGAACTCGAGTGCGCCCTTCTCGAGCATGAGCGCAACTATCAGCACGTCAAAAGTCTCCTCGCCCCCTGTTATCAGTTTATCTTTGGTAGTTCCCTTGACGACCTCGTAGTCCCATCTACGGATCCCTCCGTCGAGATTGTAGACATTCTCAAATCCGTGACCGCAGAGGAGGGTGCTTGCAGCCATGCTCCTGTGATCAGTTCGGCAGTACGAAATGATTCCTCAGTCATTGTCAAGTTCTCCGTACCGGTACTCAAGTTCCCCAAGCGGGATTAATTTCGCTCCGGGGATGTGTCCTGACTCGTATTCACGGGGCTGTCTCACGTCCAGCAGTTGGAATGCGCCTTCGGGATCTTTATCAAGGATTTTTTTAGCTTCCTGGGGCGTAAGTCTCTTTACCTCGTCGATGGAACAGTTCAGTTTCATGCAACAGATGCCGCTTGCGGCGTAAAGACTCGTGCTGCGAGTTCCCGATCAAGCATCAGGAGTCCGTTGCCGTCCGCTCCGACGATCTTTAACCTGGCGATGATATCGTTGTCATTTCCCTCTTCCTCGATCTGTTCGGTTATGAACCACTGGAGGAAGATGTTTGTTGCGTGATCCTTCTCCGCAATCGCAAGGTCCACGAGATCGTTGATGCAGCCTGTGATGAACCGCTCGTGCGCAAGAGTCTTCTCAAACATATCAAGCGGCGACTCAAACTCTGCCTGCGGCTCCTTTATCGCAGTAAGCAACACCCGCCCGCCCTGATCATTGATGTAATCGTAGATCTTCATCGCATGTGCCATCTCCTCCTGATACTGGACCATGAACCAGTTGGCAAAGCCTTTCAGCCCGGCGTACGTGCTGTAGGCAGACATCGACATATACAGATACGCTGAATAGATCTCGTTGTTGATCTGTTCATTCAGGCGTTCCATCATCGTTTCGCTTAACATTATTTTTCCCCATATCAATTCTATCAACAGTATTATTTCTCAAGCATCTTTCTGGCAATCTCTGCACCATACTCCCTGCATTCATTCAGCGTGGGGCCTGATGGTTTTCCGAGGATACGCAGAACCTCCATCTGTTCCATGTTGCAGTCTTTTAGAACCCGCTTGAGCGTCTTTGGAGCTTCTCCACTGTGCCCATAAGCTCCGAAGGTTGCGCAGACCTTCCCGCCCATATCGACATCTTTCAGCATCTCTGCAAGTGTTACTATCGCCGGAATTGGCTTTCTGTTATATGTGGGTGAGCCTATCGCAACTCCCTCTGCACCTGTGATCTCTGCAACGATCTCTTCCTTTTCGAGGTCTGTCACATTTAAGAGAACGGTATCAACGCCTTCATCCCGTGCACCCGCCTCTATGCCTTCTGCAACAGCTCTAGTATTGTTAGTCCCTGTTCCGTAGACGATTACGAGTTTTGGTTTTGAGTCGGTCATGGTTTTACACCCCTTACCCGCCTTTACCGCTAAAAAATAAGAAAGGTCCCCCGTCTATGTGAGGGAACACCTGGAGAGTATCTTTGACGCAACCGCCGATGCATCTTCTAGTGGAAAATCATCGGTGTTGAGCGTCTCCGCGAGTTCATCGAAATGCGTCTCTTTACCACCAACCCTGCATGCCATCTTAGTTCCCGGCGGGAATAGGTTCTTAAGCTCGTTTGCGTTCTTCACAGGGAACTTGACCGATGCGTCTTTCAGCATATCAACGATCTCCATCTTGAGTTCCTCAATCTCGCCAATCGCACCTTGTGTTGGTTCTTCGTGTGCAAGTTTTGGTTCTTCAGCCATTTTGATCACCTTGCTTGTACTAAATTATGTGATCCGTAATAAGTGTTTTGGTGGATTATTTATCTATCGTAATCGATACCGGGCGGCTGTTTTGCGAATATCGTCTTAAATCCATCAATTATTGACGATGTCCGAACGATAAGCTTTTAAAGTTGTATTACAAAGGGGGGATGAAACGCGCGTAAAGCGTACACATCCCGCGCGTATCAGGATGTTTGACCGCTGATGCAGGCAGATTTCTTAAACATCCCTGTAAATACACATAGGAGGTGTTGTAATTGGATAAACTAGCTGTAATCTATGGGACCGGAACCGGTCACACTGGAGAGATGGCAGAACAGATAGACGACGGGGCAAGGTCGGAGGGTCTTGAGACTGAATTGATACTGCTCGGTAACGTGACCGAGGATGCGCCTGGCGGCGGGCGCATAACGAGTGTGGATGACGCGCTTGTGATCATGGACTCGGCAGACGCCGTTGCGATCGGCTCATCGACATATAATATGTTGCCGGTCGTCTTTGTGGAGCAACTACTTAAGAAGGCTGGAAGCCTTGATCTGTCTGGCAAGGTCGGGACGGCATTCGGACCTTATGCGACCCGACCCAAAGCTGTTGGGATCATCATCGATGCCATGAAGAGCTGGGGCATGGATGTGGTGGAACCCGGGCTGCAGGTATCAGGTGCGATCACCGGCAAGATAAAACAGGAATCCAGGGAGCTTGGCGAAAGCATCGCAAGAGCACTTTCCGAAAAGAGTTAGGAGGTGAGTAAGATGGATAAAATCACAGATGACGTAAAGAAGGTTCTTGAAAAGATACAGTGGGGCTCGGTTGCCACGGCATCAAAAGATGGTGTGCCGAATGTCTCACCAAAGGGCAGCTTCAAGATCGTTGATGAGCAGACGATCCGGTTTGCGGATATCTTCTCAGAACACACCCGAAAGAACTTAATGGAGAACCCGAAGGTAGCAATCGATATCGTGGACGCAGAGACTGCATCAGGGTACCAGCTCAAGGGAACCGCAACGCTTGCGGATAGCGGACCCGAGTTTGAAGAGGCAAAGGAAGAGCTTGCCGGAATGGGGTTTCCAGCGCCGAAGAATCTCGTCACTGTTACGGTTACCGAGGTCTACAGCGTGAAGCCCGGGGGCAGTTAGAGTGATGGAAAAGACGCTTGAGAACCTGACAAAAGCCTTCATCGGCGAGAGTCAGGCTCGGAACAGGTATACGTTCTATGCGAAAGTTGCAAAGAATGAGGGCTTTGAGCAGATCTCAGGTATCTTCCTCGCAACAGCAGAGAACGAACGGGAACATGCGAAGTGGCTCTTCAGGATGATCGATGAACTGCGGCAGAAGATCCCTGGAACACCTGATGAGATCAATGTTGAAGCTGCAGCACCACTAACGCTTGGCACAACCGCTGAGAACCTCGCCGCAGCGATCGCTGGCGAGAACTATGAGACTACGACGATGTATCCTGCGTTTGCAGACGTCGCAAAAGCTGAAGGACTTGACGAGATTGCCCACAGGCTCCGGATGATAGCAGCCTCCGAGGCGCATCATGAAGAGCGGTACAGGAAACTGCTTGCAATTGTCAAGAATGATACGGTCTTTACGAAGGATACGAAGGTTATCTGGGTTTGCAGGAAGTGCGGATACGTACACGAGGGTAAGGAACCGCCTGTTAACTGTCCGGTATGTGATCATCCGAGAGAGTACTTTGAGATTAAGTGTGAAGAGTATTAAATAGGAGGTAGATATGACAGTCAAAGGAGAAGTTTACGAGTGCAGCATCTGTGGGAACGTTGTTCAGGTAATGGAAGAAGGCGACGGAGAGCTAGTCTGCTGTGGCGTTCCGATGGATCTTGTTTGAGTAAAAGAAGGGCACACCATGACAAACTACAAATGTACGATGTGTGGATACCTGTACCGCCCTGAGAGGGGCGACCCAACGAGTGGAATCGAACCCGGAACAACGTTTGAGAATCTGCCAGACGATTGGAAGTGTCCGTCGTGTGGTGTTGGGAAAGAGTTTTTCAAACGTGTGGAATGAACCAAAGGAGGTGTAAACAATGGTCAAAGAAGTTATTGATGAGCAGTTTCTGCGAATAAACAGAGCAGCGAACCTGATGAATCTGACAGAGCTTGAGAAGAAGCACCTGCCGCATATCAGCATTCCTGTGAAGGTTGCGGCACGGGAGCCGTTTGATATCGAAATTGAGGTAGGCGGGATGCTCAAGCATCCGAATGAGCCGGGACATCACATACAGTGGATCGAACTGTATGCAGAGGACGTATTCCTTGCACGAATGGACTTAACCCCGCAACTCACCGAGCCAAAGACCGTCTTCACGATCCGGCTCGACAACGTGGGGTCGGTCAAACTGCGTGCGGTCTCGCGCTGCAATCTGCACGGGCTCTGGGAAGTTGCCGGAACCGTTTCGGTATTGCCACCCGGAACACCGGTTGTACATGACAACAAAGTTGCATGTCTCACATGCGGGCAGATGACATTTGTCGAAGGCGACAACCCTGAAACATGCTGGTTCTGCGGCGAGCACGAGGCAGAGAACTTCGCTGGCTGCTGAGGTTAATGACATGACCAGCTGGAAATGCTCGAACTGTAGCTATCTGCTGGAAGCAGATGCGCCGCCGGAACAGTGTCCATCATGTGGCGAGAGATGTGATTTTATCGATGTTAGCTGCTACATTCCGGAATGCGACATCGGCAGTGAGGTCGATGAGAGGCTGTAAGAGCCTGTGAAGAAAATAGGAGGTATTAGTTATGGGAGAACAAACTGTAAAGAACATAAGCAAGAAGATCGGGTTCACCCCGGAGATCATGAAGACGATTCAGAAGATCGACCCTGATTTCCTCCGGATGTACCACAAGTGTGATGAAGGTATATTAAAGGACGGTGCGCTCTCTGTTAAGGTGAAGGCACTGATGGCACTCGCCGCGGTTGCAGCACAGCGGTGTGAGCCCTGTGTAGACTCGCAGATGCGAAATGCCCTCAACAACGGAGCAACAAAAGAGGAGATTGTGGAGACGCTCGAGGTCGTGTTCATGACGTCCGGTGCTCCTGGTGTTGCGATGTTTCGGAATGCGCTGAAACAACTGAAAGACTGAATAGAACGAGGTGCTGAGTATGGATGAAGAAACCACAACAGAACCGACACAAGCACGCCCGATGCTTCATCTGGGAGAGACTGCCCCTGACTTTGAGGCAGTGACCACTCACGGACCAATAAAACTCTCTGATTACAAGGGCGGGTGGGTGATCCTCTTCTCGCATCCGGCAGACTTCACGCCGGTCTGCACAACAGAGTTTATGGGCTTTGCAAAGATGCATCCGGAACTTGAGAAGCGCGGTGTCAAACTGATCGGCTTGAGTGTTGATAGCGTCCACTCGCATATCGCATGGGTGCGGAACATCGAAGAGAAGATGGGTGTTGCGATCCCGTTTCCGGTGATTGCGGACCTCAACATGAATGTTGGGACGCTGTATGGGATGATTCACCCGGGACAGAGCGCAACCGCTGCTGTGCGGTGTGTCTTTGTGATCGATCCCGACCAGATCCTGCGGGCGATGATCTACTACCCGCTCTCGACAGGACGGAATATGGATGAGATCCTGCGGCTTGTCGATGCCCTGCAGGCGGCAGACAAGTACGGGATTGCAACACCTGCGGACTGGAGGCCTGGAGATCAGGCGATTGTGCCGCCACCTGCAACGCAGGAAGAGGCGGAGAAGCGACTTGGTGAGGGATACGACTGCAAGGACTGGTATTTCTGTAAGAAAACGATATAAAACAAAGGAGGTGAGCTTTTATGGCTGAATATCGATGTACAAACTGTGGATACGTTGCCGACGCTGATGCGGCACCGGAGGAGTGTCCGGTCTGCAAACACAAAGACTCGTTTGAGGAGATCAAGGACTGATACGTCTTCGAGAGGAGGTTGGGATTCATAACCCAACTTCACTCCCCATTTTTCCGAAAGAACTGTCCGATCCTTCTTGATGATCTTGTAGCAAGACGGTGAGTCTTTTTATTATTTTCTGGGAACGTCGGATTGTCTTACGCAACCACAACCACCATGATGCAATGCCACTACCTTAAGAAAATGATCCAATAGAGTTAATAAAGTATATGTACTTGGCATCTTATTATGTTAGATAAAGATCCGTAAATTATTACGAATCCACAAACGAGGTGTCAACAATGTTTGATTCTATCCACAAACAGATTTCCCGCCAGATGGACGCACTAAAGAGACGCTTTGCCCAAACAGATGGTTTACCCTTCAGCGATGTCCTTGCGGATGAAACCATCCAGGATATTATAGAGGAAGAAGTAAGTAGTTATCGGAACCGGATTTTTCCCCCCTATCGTCACTTTATGCGCTTTTTTGTCTCAAGTACTTAGTTCAGATCACTTCTGCCAAAATGCAGTAGCAAATGTGCTTGCGGAACGAGTGGCACAAGGCGAGCCGCCCTGCTCATCAAACACCAAATCTTATTGCGAAGCCAGATTGCGCCGGCCCATAAGCCTTGTCAGGCAATTGGTGCGTGAAACTGGTAGATTACTACATCTGAAGTCAGAAGAGGGTTGGAAATGGAAAGGTCGTTCAATTAAGCTTGTAGACGGAACGACGGTTTCAATGCCAGATACTCCTGAAAACCAGAAGATATATCCACAGCCAGAAAGCCAGAAAGAAGGTGTAGGATTTCCAATCACCCGTATCGTCGCTATAATATCATTATCTTGTGGGGCGGTCCTTGACATGGCGATTAGACCTTACAAAGGTAAGGAAACTGGCGAACATGCTCTGTTGCGCCAGATAGTGGGAAGCATATCCACAGGAGATATTATATTAGGGGATCGCTACTACTGTTCGTATTTCTTGATTGTCATGCTACCGCGGTTGGGCGCGGACTTGGTCTTCCAGATCCATGATTATCTATCTGAAAAGCCATTTACACCGATAATCTGTGTCCATCTGTGTTAATCTGTGGCTGATACTGTTTTAGCCACATATTAATATCGATTTCACTAATTACACCCATCCACCCCTATCAGTGTTTGCCGGGTTGGTGTCATGTTTTCAACCGACCAGAACAAATTAAAAAGTCCCCCCTACAACCAGCCGCAGGATCGTGCAATACCCCAAAAACACAAAACAACAACGATTGTCAATCTCTCACCTCCAAGCTCCAACCCCGCCATAAGGACTGGCACCCTACAAAAGAAATATATTTAACAACGGCGCATCTTCAGAGTGTGCGTGGCATTAAATGGATGCCACCATACAAACGCTCTAACAAATATGGCGAAAGGAGGTACAAGTCATGGCTGAATATCGATGTACAAACTGTGGATACGTTACCGACGTTGATGCGGCGCCGGAGGAGTGTCCGGTCTGCAAGTACAAGGAAACGTTCGAGAAGATCAAGGACTGATCAAGCATGCTCGAAATAGAAAACCTGAACCTCGAGGTCGATGGACGACCCGTACTAAAAGGTCTCGACCTCCGAATCGAAAAAGGCGAGTGTCACGTCCTGTTAGGTCCTAACGGATCCGGAAAGACGTCGCTTCTCTTAGGAATACTCGGGTTTCCGAGATACCGGGTGACCGGCGGCAGGATCGTCTTCAATGGTGAGGATGTCACCAACCTGACGACGGCTGAGCGCGTGAAACTCGGGATTGGGATTGCGTTTCAGAACCCGCCGGTTATACGCGGTATCAGGCTCGGGGAGATGGTAAACCTCTGCCGTGGCGATAAATCTGGTGATATAACTGACGAGACCCGTGTTCTTGCGAAAGAACTGCATTTTACAGAGGAATTCCTGGAACGGGATGTGAACGCCGGGTTCTCGGGAGGCGAGATCAAACGGTCCGAGATACTGCAACTGATGGCGCAGGATCCGGATTTTGTGATGCTGGATGAGCCCGATTCTGGTGTTGACATCGAGAACATGGAGTTAATCGGCGGGATGATCAGCAAACTCCTGCACAGGCGGGAACTTCCAAGCAGACGGACCGCATCAGGGCTTATCATCACGCACCTTGCAACGATCACCGACTATGTGGGTGTGGACTGGGCGCATGTGATGCTTGGCGGCAGGATCGGGTGCTCGGGAAAGCCGGATCAGATCATCAGGCAGATAACAGAAGGAGGCTACGAGAAATGTATAAAAGAGTGCCAGATGTCGTGAATCCGGTTGTGACCGGGGCGAGGCGTTCCATCATGTCGCGAGATCTGATACCCTTTAGATAGCAAGGAGAAGAAGCTGCTGGATTGCTTTCTGGCTGGAAGGGAACGGTTAAGAGAATAGGTGAGAAAGGAACATGTGCAGACGAGGTTATTTGAATGGACACTCCACTTGAAAGGGCAATAGATGTAATTGATAGGGTGGCAGAACCGGACATGACCATACTGTTTGGTTCACGGGCAGGGGATAATTACAGGAGCGAAAGCGATTACGACCTCATAGTCCTGAAAAGAGATGTGAGACGGAGGAGAAAGCTGGCGCAGAGTATCTATTCGAATTTTAAGAATATTGGAGCTCCGGTGGACGTGATCGTGGCGGATCTGGGGGGTATGAGCGGACAAAGGAGGATCCATATCTGATTTACAGCGATGCTTCCGGAAATGGGAGGGTGGTGTATGAGAAATGTTGAAATTGCGGAAACAGCTATCAACTGGATAGAAGGAATAATAAATTGGGGAAAATGAAAGTGATGAGATCTCCGAATAGGAGTGCGAAGATATTATGGAAGAAGCATTCAGACAACTGGAAATCAAATTGAATAATAGCGCACAAGGTAGATATCAGAAGGAGGCTACGAGAAATGAATAAGAGGGTGTTAAACGTTCCGGATACCGTGAAACCCGAAGATTACACGATGGATGCAGAGGAACACGGTCCGGAAGACCGATCCGAGATAGAAGACGAATATAAAAAATCCCTCCTTGGTGTCGGGTATGATCCGGCCGGGGGGGAGAGATCAGGGTCGTTCCTGCAACTTGATCACTCTGTTCTCTGCTCAACTACCGTGCAGGAAGGAATTGAGGTTCTGGACAGTAGCGAGGCGCTTGAAAAATACTCCTGGCTCTCAGATTACTTCTGGCGTGCGGTCGCACCTGATAAGGACATCTACACAAAAGAGGTGGCAGAGAAACAGACCGGCGGCTACTTCATAAGAGCGGCCCCGGGTGTTAAATCCATATTCCCACTACAAGCGTGCCTATTCATTGGAAAGGAGCGACTTTCGCAGAACGTGCACAACATCGTGATCGTCGAGGAAGGCGCAGAACTCCACATTATCACAGGCTGCTCGACAGCAAAGGATGTGCGCTCTGCAATGCATCTCGGCGTATCCGAGTTCTATGTGAAGAAGGGCGCAACGCTCACATACACGATGATTCACAACTGGGCGCCCGAAGTTGTGGTGCGGCCTAGAAGCGGCATCATCGTTGAGGAAGACGGCACTTACGTCAACAACTACATCCTGATGAAACCTGTTAAGGACGTGCAGATGTATCCGGTCACATACTGCGGTAAGAATGCACGAACGATGACACAGACTGTTATTCACGCATCACAGGATTCAAAGATCGACATTGGTTCAAAAGTGGTGCTGGAGGGCGAGAACAGCCGCGCAGAACTGATATCCAGGTCGATTGCGACAGATCAGGCTGATGTTACTGCAAGAGGTGCGATCGTAGGCTCGGCGGCGGGCGTGAAAGGGCATCTCGAGTGCATCGGACTCATGCTCTCTAATACGGCACGGATCCATTCGATTCCCGAACTTGAGGCGACCGTAGAGGACGCAGAACTCTCGCACGAAGCAGCGGTCGGGCGGATCTCAGAAGAGGAGATCGCGTACCTGACCGCGAGGGGGCTCTCTGAAGACGAGGCTGCCGGGGCGATTGTTCGCGGATTTTTGAATGTGGATATCAAGGGACTGCCGCCAGCGCTTGGTGCTGAGGTGAGGAAGATGATTCGGATGAGCGCGGACGCTATATGAGTTGAATGGTGGACACGGGAAAATGAACCAAAAATCACTGCACCTGATCAGTTACGGGCTCTACGTGGTCACATCGACCGACGGCGAAGCCATCAACGGTCAAATCGTAAATACGGTGATGCAGGTGGCATCCAGACCGCCCACGGTTGCTGTTGCCATAAATAAGGAGAATCTTACCTGCGAATACATACGAAAGAGTCGCGTCTTTACTGCATCCGTTCTCGGGACGGACACGCCGATGGAAGTAATTGGCAGGTTCGGTTTCAGATCAGGCAGGGATATCGATAAGTTCGAGAGGGTTCGGTATCGAACCGGTACCACTGGTGCACCTGTCGTGCTCGATCACACTCTTGCTTATATCGAGGTTGCGGTTGCGCAGGAGGTGGATGTTGGCACGCACGTCCTCTTCATCGGCGAGGTTGTTGATGCGAATATTCTTAAAGAGGGCGAGCCGATGACTTATGCGTACTACCATCAGGTGAAAGGTGGAAAGACACCTGACAAAGCCACGGTTTATATCGGAGATGAAGATTTACCGGAGAAATGATATTATGAACAAAGTAGAGATAAAAGACGGAGTTTACTGGGTTGGAGCAATCGACTGGAACCTGCGGGATTTTCATGGATATGCCACACCACGAGGTACGACGTATAACGCATACATCGTCAAAGACTCAAAAACTGCGCTTGTCGATACCGTGAAAGCCGGATTCTTTGATGAACTGCAAAGTCGTGTAGACGCGATAACAGACCCGAGGGACCTCGATTATGTGATCGTGAACCATGTCGAGCCGGATCACACGGGATCACTTCCCAGCGTGATGGAGATCACTCCTGATGCGACTGTTATTGCAACCAGGAAAGGCGCTGAAGAACTGCTGAGGTACTATGACTGTGACGGCTGGGAGATACAAACCGTAAAGACCGGAGATACGATCTCACTTGGGGGGAAGACGCTCTCATTTATCGAGACCCCGATGCTCCACTGGCCCGACAACATGGTAACGTATATTCCTGAGGATCACCTCCTCCTCTCGAACGACGCGTTCGGGCAGCACATCGCGAGCAGCAAGCGGTACGCAGACGAGAATTCCGAGATACTTGAAGATGCAGCCACGTACTATGCCAACATCCTGATGCCATTCTCGCTGCTTATCACAAAGACCCTGCAGAAGATCGGTGATGGGGATCGAGATCGACATGATTGCGCCGAGCCACGGCGCGATCTGGCGTAATTCCGGCGTCGGCAACATTCTTGACGCGTATCGCGGCTGGGGTTTAACCGAGTCAAACGATACCGCGATCGTGGTCTACGATACCATGTGGGGCAGCACCGAGAAGATGGCATCTGCAATTGCACAAGGCATAATCGATGCCGGGTTTGAGGTCAAGGTGTACCACCTCGGGAAATCAGAATTAAGCGAGATCGTACGCGAGATTCTGGAGGCTAAGATTATACTTGTTGGCTCTCCCACAATCAACAACGGGATGTTTCCAAGCGTCGGGGGATTCCTGACATATCTCAGAGGACTTCGTCCAAAGGGCAAGGTCGGTTCCGCTTTCGGATCATACGGCTGGGCGGGAGGCGCGGTCAAAGCGATTGCGGGCGAGCTTGAGAAGACCGGTGTTATGGTTGTCGATCCCCTATCTGTCAAATTTGTGCCGGGTGCAGACGATCTTGCTGCATGCGCAGAGCTTGCAAGAAAGGTCGTGGATGCGGCAGAGATGCAGGAACGATGATTTCGACGATCATTAGCGTCAAAGGACTCAAAAATAGGCATGTTCAAAAGTGGTGATGCAGGGCGAGAACAGCCGTGCATATCCGATATATCGATCGCAGCGGACCGGGCAGATGTCGCTGGGAGGGACGCGGTTATCAAATGAGTGTGGACGCTTCATAAGGCGAATCCGGGATTTTTATCATCCGCAACTGTCTTTCAACTTCTCCATGATTACAGCCGGACAAACCCTCTGCACGCCCTCCAGCCGCCCGATCTTCTCCGCGATGAACTTTCCGAGTTCTCTCCCGTCCTTAAGCCAGATCTCGGTCATGATCATGTGATCCCCGGTCGACGTTGCAACGAATTTCACTTCAGAAAACTCTGTCAT
>QMVM01000021.1 GCA_003661105.1 Methanosarcinales archaeon
CAAGCCAGTCCTTTTCTTTTATAGGAACGAGTGAGATGAGTGTATCGAATTTCAGAGATAATGAAGATACTATATCACCGGTTCTTTCAATCTCGGTGCATGCATGGTCGAAATCCTCAAGGATAATAGCTATATCTATATCCGAGTCTTCTGTTTCTTCGCCCCCCGCATACGAGCCAAATAGTAGTATACTTTTAAGCTGGCTTCCATATTTCTTTTCCAGTCCGCTCTTCAGTTCTTTGATGGTGTCTTTGATAGGCTCGGATGTCGGCGGTTTCCCGGGATATATTGGTCACTCTATAAGCACCTGCCCACACTTTTATCATTTCTTGAAATACCTGCTCAAAAACGCAAGATCGACCGCGTCAGCGATCTCCCCCCCCTCAAGCACCGCATACCCCTCGCGGGCTTCCTTGCGCAACTGTTTCCCAAGCGCGCGGGAATGAAGTTCGGACATAAGTAGGTCTTTTGCTGATCGGTACGTCCGGCAGAGATCGACAACATACCGACCGTCCTTGATGTACACATTAGAAAATGTATCTTCGTCCGCAAGCTTCATCTTGAACCGTTCTGCATGTTTCCGCATATACACAGGCGGACCAGCGTGTTTCCGAAGCGGCGGGAGCTTCCCGGATACAAGTTCGATTAACAGCACCACAGTATCTGTGGTCTCGCTCGCAGGCAGAACGGTTGCAGCACTTCCGTGTACCGCAAATTCGTGCTCTGATAGCAGAGCGAGCACCGACTCTTGCATCTTGTATAGCTGCGGATATACGATGTCCTCGACCATATCAGGGATCTCAAAGACGATTGCAAGCAGATCAGTTCCCCTCGCATCCATTGCCGCCACTATCTCCGGTTTATCTATGCGGGGGGCAGGTTCTGCAAAGAAGAATTCGATCGACGGCTCTGCCAGAAACCCGCGTGCCGCATCAACAAAGGCATAGAACTGGTCGAGCGAGAGCGCGGCTGCAACGTTGCGGTTCGGGTCGGTCGGATCGATCACGCAGAGCGGCTCCCAGACCCCACCGTAACCGATCCCGGCATCCGGAGAACGCTGGGACGTGCCATCACCTTCTGGCTCGATCAGCAGACCGTCCCTCCAGTCGCAGGCAGCATCGAGTACTCCCTGAAACGAGCCGTAATGGAGGACTAATAACTCGCAGAGGAGTCCTGAGAATCCGCACACCCGAAGTTCGGATCCGTAAACGTTAGCACGCTTCATAAATTGCTTGAGCAGCAGCACATCATCCTCCAATCCGCCAATCTTAGATAAGATGTACTTATTGTGAAAAGGGGTTCGATCTACCGCTGATTTAAGTTCACTCGCGCTGGATAACCGGTAACACGGCACAAGATCGACCCGATAGCCCTCAAATCTGCCATGAACGTAAGGATGCTCTGCATACCGTATTTCATAACTGTCTGAACGCTCTGCTACTGATTTTGCGATACGTAACCCCTCGTCCTCCAGCTCATCTCTATTTAACGTGGTCGGGAACATCAGGAAGAGGTCCAGATCATGTTCTCCGGAGATCCACGTATTTCGTGCCGCAGATCCGACCAATTCGCAGGGCACACCCTCTTCCTCGACATATCCAGCAATCCTGCGTGCGAGTTTCGCAAGTTCATCGCGCTCTACGGGAGTGGGTTTGATCCTGTCAAGGACGGTAGCAAGGATTGTCCGGATTTCACTTTGCATGATTTTGCACCATTCCCATACGTTGTTATGGGTCTCATTGGTGTTTATTATTCTTTAATGCTTCATCACGATGGAACAGAGGCACCTCTTGTATTGGTCGGATTTATTGTAACTCCAGTCAACACTCGCCTGTAACATGAAAAAAACTGTAGGGACTCACCACCGGATCGCGGTCGTCTCTATGATTATGATCGCGCTTGGCGAACTGCTCATATTCACAGGAAATGTCACTCTTGGCGTGACGGTTCACATCCTCAATCTGCAGATGATCATCGTCTCGATGTTCATAAAAGGCGGAGAAACCGATCAGATAGTGCTGGACAAGCAGATTCTTCAAGCATTGCTGCTGTTGTTACAACTCAGGATCATCAATATCGTGATGCCATTTTTCTTCACGATGACGCTGTACTGGTATCCATTAATCTACAGCCCATTGTTCATATCGATTTACCTGATTCTAAGGTATCAGAATGCGTCATTTGATGATATCGGGATGGATATGAGGAATTTGTATCGTTACATCCCTCTCGCACTGATTATTGGTGCAATACTGGCATGGGTCGAGTACCAGATCATCCATCCCGAACCGCTGATACCGAAACTTGGAATCGCAGACATGTTGACGCTTGTAATCATCATGTTCGTATTCGTGGGGCTGGTTGAGGAACTGATCTTCAGATCGATACTCCAGACGAAACTTCAGCAATCGGTAGGGGCATGTAACGGGCTTCTTATGACAAGTGTCTTATTCGGAGTAATGCATTCCGGCTATGGCTCGGTGTATGAACTGTTGTTCGCAACTGCCGCAGGGCTTATCATAGGATATTTATACCAGAAAACAGGAAGTCTGCCGTTTGTAACGGCGATACACGGCATGGTCAATGTTCTTCTCTTCGGATTGCTACCCCATACACTATAGTACTTAATAGATAGATGTGCGGCGGAAAACCCCGCTATTTATAACTGGGGTGTCACAGCACCTTAAACGCAACAATCGCCGCGAAAACCACGAGCAGCGGGGTATTGCAGATCTCAAGCGTGTTTGATGCCCACTTGTTCCACCACTTCGATTCAACAAGGACTTCAGCCATGGATAACGATATGATCAAGGAGATCGTTGCAAGCATCCCGCCTATCACTACCTGCTCGACTGAAGATGTGTTCTGCGCGTTTACAAGGGTGGTTACTGTTAGCATGATCATTTGTCACTTTCGTGTGACTTTAGTTCTACTCGTTCTTCAACCTATTAAGACTGGTGATGCAGAGATCAAATCCGACAGTCAGCATGCAAATGCAACAATCATATTTATACACCCGCGGTCACATAATAAGTCACGATGATCGATACCGAGTTCTTCAACCAACTGAATCGATTCTCGCTCATGGTGCGCAAGCGTGTATCAAGCGTGTACGCGGGCAGCAGGCGGGCCGTGTTACAGGGGAAGGGAATCGAGATCGTAGGGTATCGCGAGTATATTCCCGGTGATGATGTCCGGACCATCGACTGGCGGGTGTATGGGCGGACCGAGAAACTCTACATCCGCAAATTCGAGGAAGAGAAGAATATAACAACACACATACTCCTTGATTCGAGCATGAGCATGGATTATTCGAGCAATGGGATGACAAAGTTTGACTATGCCGCGATGCTTGCGTGCGGATTCGGTTACATGGTGACAAGAGAGAACGAGAAGTTCGCAATATCGACGTTTGGAGAGAATATCGATATCACGCCTCCGAAACGAGGGCGCGGGTACCTGCTTCATACGATCGACAGACTGAACCAGACACCGTTGGAAGGTGAAACGAAATTCGACCACTGCACCCAGCAGTACGGAAAGATGATACGATCAAAATCGCTTGTCATAGTCATATCAGACTTCTTAACAGATCTCGACTCGATACGTGCCGGATTATACCGGCTTGCACCGAATGATCTAATCGTGATCTCGATCTTCGATCCTGCCGAACATGACCTTACCATCGCAGGAGACGTGAAATTGCATGATATGGAGACGAATACGGTCAGAAAGACCTACATCAGTCCGAAGATGAAAGAAGAGTACAGAAAGCTGCTTGACGATCATTTTGAAGGAGTACGATCGACCTGCATGCACATCGGGGCAGATTACTTATCTTTCGGGACGAACGTTCCGATATTTGATGCGTTCTTTGAGGCAGTGAGGGCGAAATAGGATAAATAAGGGATATGGGGAGATTGGGATGGCATTTGCAAATCCACTGGCACTTCTTGGCTTTTTGAGTCTTATACCGATTGTAATCCTGTATCTGATCAAACCAAAGCCCCGTGATATAAAGATCCCGTCGCTGATGTTTATCCTGGATGCGGAGCGAAAAGAGCATCGATACGAGACGATGCTCAGGAAGATCATCAGGGATCCGCTGATGCTCATGCAACTGCTCTTCCTGATCCTGCTGACGCTTGCGATGGCGGCTCCATTCTACACTGCAAACGAGACCGTGCGCGCTGACCACACTGTGATTATCATCGACGCATCCGCATCGATGCAGGCAGAGAACCCGAGCAGGTTCGATCGTGCAAAGGATGCCGCAGAGAAGTTCGTCAGCGGAAGGACGAGTATCATCATGGCAAAGAATATCCCGGTCGTTGTGCTCCAGCGCGGGGGCAGATCAGGTGCGAAGGATACGCTGAACCGTCTTGCACCGGCTGCTACCACTGCAAGCATTGGGGATGCGATCCTCCTTGCGACTAACATGATCGAAGACGAGAAGGGGGCAATCGTTGTGATCTCTGACTTCTCGAATACTGATAGCGACTCGATAGCCGCCGCAAAGATGCTTGCGAATGCGGATGGCATCGATGTGACCTACAAGCAGGTCGGAAATGATGCCGAAAACATCGGGATCACGTATGGCAAACTGGAGCGGAAGGGGAATTCGTACGAATATATTTGCAATATCAAAAATTACATGGATGATAAAAAAACGGTACCGATCGAGATATTCCGAAACGGCAAAAAGACCCTCACGGATAGCGTAACCGTGCCCGCTTACTCAAGCGAACTCTTCGCACTCACCGATGTTAAGCCGGGTGCCACGGAAGTCTCCATAAAACAGAAGGACTCGCTTGAGGTCGATAACCGTGCCTACATCGCAATTCCCGCGGTAGATAAACGGAAGATTCTCGTTGTAAGCGAGACTAAAAATCCTCCTGCGAAGATTGCGCTTAATTCGCTTCCCGATACCGAATGTTCAATCGCAAAACCACCGGTTCTCCCGTCTTTCGATGACTATGATCTCGTCGTGATTGGAAACATCACAAAGACTTCGCTTCTTCCGGGGACTTTTGAGGATCTTGCGTCGTTTGTGCAGTCCGGTGGAAGTCTCGTGATCCTTGCATCAAGCGACCTCGGTGAGATCGAGACTGAAGGACTGCTGCCTGTGCAGATATCCGAAAAAGCAGGGGCTGCCGCGCCGGAAACAAGTATGCCCACTGAATTCACAAAGGATATCGCATTCGAGGACGTTTCAGTCATCACGCATCTCATATCCGAGCCAGCCGATGGCGCGATCGTGACCGTGATCACAGACGACGACTCTCCAATGCTTGCATACCAGAAACACGGGTCTGGCACTGTATTTTATTCGGGATTTGGCGAAGGCGACTCGACATGGAACGATTTCCATACGAGAGTCGATTATCCAATATTCTGGAGGCAGATTGTGGACTGGATGAGCGGGGTTCATGGAATAGAGGAATATAATGTCAGAACAGGGCGGATGATGTCGCTTGGTGAGGTGCAGAAGGTAACCACGCCTTCCGGTAAGGTGGAGACTGATAACCTGCTCTTTGACGAGGTCGGCGGGTATCAGGTCAGAGATGATGACATTGCTGCGAATCTGTACGACGCTCTGGAGTCTGATCTCTCAATCCATCCGATGTCGGAGGAGGTGCGTACACTGACGCCTGATCTTGTCAAAGCAGATGTCGAAAAGGAGTTGTGGACTTACCTGATCATTCTTGTGATGTTTATTGCCGGCTTCGAGCTGTATTATCTCCGGGCGAGAGGCGAGTTATGAGATGGCAGATGGCGGAATCGAGGATAAACGGAAGATTATCGATGAATACAACATTAAAGCCACAGAAGAGATAGTAAAGGCAGTTGGAGATATCGCAAGGAGTGAGGAGGGTCTTGTATTATGCCTGATTCCAAAAAGGTTGAAGGATGGATACAAGAGGATGTACATGGATCGGGTGAAAAAGGAGACCCTGGAAGTGGAGAGAGACATCCTGAATATAGCAGAGAGCGTGGTACGCAAGGAAAATGAGATCTCGGATTATGTGGAGGATATCAGTGACGCAGCAAAGAAGGTTGTGAGGGCAATGCTCCTCTTTCTATCCCGGAATGATTTCGATCGGGCGTATAACGAAGAGATGGAGGGTGTGGCTCTGAAAGGTGTCAGGGTGAATGTGAGATTTTATCTGAAACTTTTGAGGGCATCCGGAACTAGCTATGAGGAACTGGTCAGAGACGGATTTGATGCAGAAGAGTACTATGATTCGCTGGAAACTATTTCAAGGACCAACTGGCTGGTCTTGATGAGATCGAAGGATGTAATACGTGAAAATTCCCTCGAATACCGGGTATTGCAGGGTACTGTTGTGTATATAAGATCGATGCACGAGAACGAGGTAAGGAGATTCTTTGCTGACGAGTTGGATGAATCTAAGGAAATTCAATGCTGTATCCGGGCGCATCCGACATAAGGGACCGTCACAAACCCAAATAGTGGTATTGTGACGCGGACACTATGTGACCTGACCGCCTCAACAGAAACTCTTAACTAAAACCTCATGACATTACCACATCAAGAGGTTACAGCCATGAAGAAAGCAATTATCGAGACCAAAAAGGGCGAGATCGTCCTCGAACTATTCGAAGACGACGCACCGAACACCGTAGCGAACTTTGAGAAACTGATCAACAAGGGGTTCTACAACGGGCTTAAGTTCCACCGGGTCATCCCGAACTTTATGATACAGGGCGGATGTCCGAAAGGCGACGGCACAGGTGGACCCGGATACAGCATAAAATGCGAGATAAACCCGCGAAAGCATGCGAAAGGCGCGCTCTCGATGGCACACGCCGGAAAGAACACAGGCGGCAGCCAGTTCTTTATCACGCACTCGCCGCAGCCTCATCTTGACGGAGTGCACACGGTCTTTGGCCAGGTGGTCGAGGGCATGAATGTTGTGAACAAGATCAAGCAGGGCGATGTTATGACGCAGGTGAGGGTGGTTTGAGGGGTGAAAGCCCCCGCCACTACCATTCATCTTTTCTGCAGATCTCCCTCAGTCTCGTGATAAATTATGCTGCCGCAGTGCTTGCAGTGTGTGGCATCGATATCATGCTGACTGAGGCCGCATTTCTTACACGTTATACTTCTTTTTTTGGAAGTCGAAAGCATAAACTCCTTTATCAATAAACCCAACTGCCAGGGTACCAAAACAATGCTGACAAGTATCATAAGAACGGTTATAAGGCGTCCAATAGGGGTTACAGGAACAATATCTCCAAATCCAACCGTAGTAAGTGTTACTATCGAAAAATAGATCGCAGAACCCAGATCACTAATGTCCGGATTCGCAACACACTCAACTTCATAGATAAAGGATGAAAATACAAAGATGATCGAGATAATTGTAAATATAATTTTTATAATTCTTATTTCATGCATCTTCAAATCTTCAGACAGAAACGCACCAGTATCTACAAATCTCATAAACCTGAAGATACGAAATACCCTGAAGATGCGCACAAACCGGAGGTCAAGGAACGTTACGAATGTGGGTATTATCGCAACGAGGTCTATTATGCTGTAGACTTCAAGAACGTGTTTTATCTTTTTTTCGGAAACCCAGAACCGTAGGATATACTCCAGTATAAATATAGAGACTGTGACAACCTCGATAGTCCAGAAAAGACTGGGATTTGCGTCGTGGAAATAACTCTCTGTGATGAAGACGAGTACTGTAAAAAGATTGAGACATATTATGAATAAATCGATAAACCTACCTGTAAATGTCGTGGTGTCGTTGAGATAGAATGCGACCTCTTCTTTGACGGTTCCACGTTGGGGGTGCATAAAATAAATATTGGTCGATATGTTAATATAAACTCGCCTGAAATAGTATAAGCCATGATTCCACTGCATCCTACACAAGCAAGTTATACGAAGACCTGCCAAACGAAAAGAAAGTAAAATACACGGAAAACATAGTCCCTCCCAAATCCTTAAACAAAATCCATTGCAAGTCATCCGAATCGGTGGACGAACTGATAGATAGTAGCATCCGCCTGATAGTCACCCCCACTTGACGGGGTGCACACGGCCTTTGGTCAGGTGGTCGAGGGTGTGGATGTGGTGAACAAGATCAGCAAGCGGTGTTATGAGGCAGGTGCGGGTGGTTTCAGGGGTGAAAAGGGGGTGGTTACGCCGGACAAAGCGTCTGGCACCGCACCATTCTACTGCCAGGGAATTGAGCAGCCTGGGTTGCAACGATAAGGACGAACAGCTGTTCACGTTGGCTATGATGTCGATTGCATATATGCGAAGCTCGCGGATAAGCGAGTTAATGAGTTTCGGGTGAACTGTAACTCCCGAAGCTCTCTTAATTTCACGGAGTGATGGCATCCTGCAATCGGTTGCCGCCATCAGGAAAAATATTTAAGGTTCTAAATCCAATTGTGCTTGAGTGATCCCAATGGATGCAGTAGATTTTCCATCAAATATGGACGAGGAACTCAACATTCTCGTGAAAAAAGGGTATTACCCCTCGAAGTCCGATCTATTAAGGGACGCTTTCAGGGTGTTATTGAACACAAGATCAGAATTGAAGATCTCTCTGGCTATTGAACTATACCTGGTGGGGAAAATATCGATTTCAAGAGCGGCTGAATTTGCAGGCACCACCACAATCGAATTTAAGGAGATTATGGCTGGAAGGGGTATTGTCAGGGAAACTGAAGGCAAATCTGCTAAAGAAATGGACACGAAACTTGAAAAACTTGGGATAGTTTGATGTTTTTCGCAGATACAGATATTCTGAGCGCATTTGCCAAAGCGGATGCGGTGAAGTATCTGAAGCAACTCTTTGCAGACCTGAAGATATCCCCTACCGTCTACGAGGAATTGATGCGTGCGAAACGGGCAGGATATTCGTTTGTAGACACCGTTCTTGATGCGGTTGAGATTGTTCTTCTTTCGGACGAAGAATTCAGAGATTTTAGGAGTCTGCTGGAGTGTGTCAATAACTTGCATGAAGGTGAATGCCAGTTGATTGCATTGTGCAAATCCAGAGATGGGATTCTACTCACCAATGACGCATCCGTAAAAAGATATTGTAATAGAAATAATATAAATTATTTAGATTTGGAAGAAATATTGAGAAGCCTGAAACGAAGGAATGTTCTACAATACAGTGAACTAAAAAAACTTATTGCGGACATTGAAGAGAAGGACTGGACAATAATACGATCAAAAGAAGATATTCTTGGAAATTGAGTCTTTTACGGTATCCGGATACGTGGCATCCATTTGGCACAACAAGAAGCGGAAAAATTTCTTGGATTGGTAAGGAGGGGTGATAAATCTGAACACTTCCAATAATCGACGCGGCACAAAGACGAGTTCTTTCGGAACATCGGGTAGAACAAACCATGATTCTACCGCATTTTATACGAGCAAGCTGTACGAAAGTTTGCCGAAGGAAGAGAAGGTCGAATACGTGGAAAATCCGATCCCACCAGAATCCTTAAACAGAATCCTCCAAAAATCATCCGAATCGATGGATGACCTGCCAGATAACAGCGTTCACCTGATGGTAACCTCCCCCCCCTACAATGTCGGAAAGGACTATGACGATGACTTAACTCTCGAAAACTACCGCGAATTCCTGAAGCGGGTATGGAAAGAAGTCTTTAGAGTCCTTGTACCCGGAGGACGCGCCTGCATAAACGTTGCAAACCTCGGCAGGAAGCCTTACATCCCGCTTCACGCATTCATCGTCGAAGACATGATCGAACTCGGATTTCTGATGCGAGGTGAGGTCATCTGGGATAAGGCATCCAGCGCAGGTTCCTCAACCGCATGGGGGAGCTGGCAGTCCGCTTCCAACCCGACGCTCCGGGACGTGCATGAATATATCATGATCTTCTCTAAAGTCGATGACGTTATAGATCATCCCCGCTCTGTTCCGATGCACGAATACATTCTGATATTCTCCAAAAACACTTTCGGCAGGAAGAACCCTCTGAAACGAGAGAACACGATATCGAGGGATGAATTCCTCGAACTTACCAAGAGCATCTGGACATTCCCGTCAGAATCTGCAAGGAAAATCGGGCATCCGGCACCGTTTCCGGTGGAACTGCCTTACCGGACGATTCAGCTATACACGTTCGAGGGTGAGGTCGTTCTCGACCCGTTTATGGGGAGCGGACAGACCGCGATTGCAGCGATAAAGTCGAAGCGTCACTATATTGGCTACGAGCTTGACCGCGAGTATGCGAAGCTCGCAGATAAGCGGGCTAAGGAGTTTCGATTGGAATTTGACTCTCCGAAGCTCTCTGATTTTACAGATACTTAAGAACCGCCATCCCGCGGATCAGCAATCTCCCCTGCAAGCGCAGTTGCCGCCGCTGTCTCGGGCGACGCAAGATAAATGAATCCACCTGTACCCATCCGCCCTTTGAAGTTGCGGTTGGCTGTCGAGAGGCAGACCTCGCCCTCACCGAGCACGCCCTGATGCGCACCAAGGCAGGGTCCGCATCCGGGCGGGAGTATCACAGTGCCCGCTGAAAGAAGCGTTTCCACAACGCCCGTGTGAACTGCCTGCAGGAGTACTGATCTGGATGCGGGCGCAACGACTGTACGCACGCAGACCTTCTTTCCGTCAAGGATATCTGCCGCCGCCTTAAGATCTTCGAACCTGCCGTTCGTGCACGATCCGATAAAGACCTGGTCAATATGCGTCCCCTCGACCTCGTCTACCGGATGCACGTTATCGACGGCATGAGGGGTTGCTACCTGCGGAGGAAGATCAGACACATCGAAGAATAACTCATCAGCATAAGCTGCATCAGAGTCAGCGTAAACCGGTGAATAACCATTGCCACTGCCATTGCCTTTGCTTTCACCTTCGCGTTCGCTTCCGCGCCTTCCAATGAAATCGAATGTCGCATCATCAGGGGGTACGATGCTCGCCTTTGCACCCATCTCAACACCCATGTTACATAGTGTCATCCGCCCTGAAATCGAGAGATCAGCGATCGTTTCGCCGTAGTACTCGATCGCTTTGTATGTTGCGCCTCCTGCTCCGATCTTGCCGATGAAATGCAGTGTCATGTCCTTTGCGCTCACCATATCAGGAAGCATACCGTCCACCGTGATCCTGATCGACTGTGGCACCTTGAACCAGAGCTTTCCTGATGCAAAGACCTCAGCCATCTCGGTTGCGCCAACCCCGGTCCCAAAAGCCCCAAGCGCGCCGTACGTGCAGGAGTGTGAGTCTGCGCCGGTGATCAGCATCCCCGGGCGTGCGAACCGTTCCGAGACGATCTGATGGCAGATTCCATCACCGATATCAAAGAAATTTTTGATGCCCTGCCTTCGCACCCACTTCCGTATCTTACGGTGGAGAACTGAAGTGGTCTCCTTGTTCGACGGGACTATGTGATCGAAAGGTATCACGATCCTGTTTGGATCCCAGACCTGGCTTGCGCCCATCTCTGTAAACGCTTTAACCGCAAGCACGCTCGTTCCGTCGTGCGCCATTGCACAGTCGATATTTGCAAGCACGAAGTCGCCAGCCCGCGCATCGGTGCCTGCTGCCCTGCTCATTATCTTTTCGCTAATTGTCAGCATTTTATAGTCCTCCAGGCTAAACAACCTCACCATCCTGCATCCGGATGGTCCGTTCAGTCTTCCCTGCGAGATTCGGGTCGTGTGTGATCAGCACAATTGTCTTCCCCTGATCGCGCAAGGAATTTAAGATATCAAAGACCATCGCACCTGATTTCGTATCGAGGTTACCGGTCGGCTCGTCGGCGAGTATGATTCCCGGATTGTTCACAAGCGCTCTTGCAATCGCAACCCGCTGCTGCTGACCGCCAGAGAGTTGGCTTGGATAATAATTGAGTCTGTGCCCGAGTTCCAGCGAATCAAGGATCGAGCTTGCCTTCTCTCTTCGCTCATCCATCTCCACCTCCCGAAGCACCATCGGCACCTCAACATTTTCAAGCACGGTGAACGTCGGTATCAGGTTGAACTGCTGAAAGACAAATCCGAGTTCCACTCTTCTGACTCTTGCCCGCTCGTTCTCGCTCATATCAGAAACTTTGTGACGGTTGATGAAAACATCACCTCTCGTCGGTGTGTCAAGTATTCCGATCTGGTTCATGAGCGTCGATTTGCCAGACCCGGATGTGCCAATGATCGCTGCGAATTCACCCTTTTCAATCGTTAAACTTACATCGCGAACCGCAACGGTCTCTGCCTCGCCCTCTCCAAAGATCTTCCAGACATGCGCAAGTTCGATCAATGCTTCGGTCATCGGCATCTCCTGCGCACTCGATTATAACACGATATCTCCAACTGCGGGACTTTTGCAAGGCGCACTGCGTGTTGCATGCATGATGCGCCCATGACCCCGATCACAAGTTTCATGTACCGGTATTCGATGGACAGGGTGTAAAGTTTTTTGGTTTGCAGTAGTGGTCTCAGCATCCTGTGCTGTGCGGCCCCATTCACGGGTTTTATATCGGATGAGTTTCGATTTACCCAGCATGGAACCAGGAGACATCTGTCGTGATTGGTGCGTATGGTTGCTGCTGGCTAATCTCATGCGAGACACAGGTGCAGCCAGACCAAATGCGGGGGGGGCGATGTGGAGGACTTGGTAAGGGAAGGGGTTTGGTGACTGAGATAGTCAAGTAATATAACAAATCAGGAAAAGGGTAAATAGGCATGAATAAGAACATCGGATCTACTTTAGTCATCATTATAATTGCTTACGTTGTGTTTTTCACAGGATGTGTTGAGGAAGAAACCACTGTTTCAATGGAAACGCCAACCATAACTACATCATCTACGCCCATACCAGAGCAGACCAATATGTCAAACCCATCACTTATTTCAGTGGTGCCAAAAACAACAAAGTCAACCCAAAGTGATAATTCAGTGGCTATTGTAAGGATTGGAGCGATCATCACAGATCCGGATTCGTATGAAGGAAAAGATGTCATTCTCAAAGGGAAGTATGGTGGTTGGGGACATTGCGAAGGTGCAAAAATGGGGATAACAGGTCATCCATTGGCAATATCTGATAGTGCGGCCGTTATATTTGATGAAACCGGATGCATATATTTTGAGGGAGTAGAGTGGATTTCCAAAAGACCGATTTCAGATCCTTATAATCCCGCATACGAAACAATTGCTATCAAAGGAAAAGTATATTTAGATAAAGTAGGGACACCATATATAGGTAGATCAAATACAGAAATACATATATTAGATAACAGTGGCGGCCAGGATTATGCAAGCATACAAGCTGCTATAAATGCAGCAAAAAATGGTGACACGGTAGTTGTAGCTGCTGGAACATATATTGAGAATGTGGTTGTCAATAAATCGATAAATCTTATAGGGGCCGGAGCTGGAGTTACGATTGTAAGAGGTTCCAATCCCCATGATCATGTGTTTAACGTCACTATAAATAACGTAAATATCAGTGGATTCACAGTAAAACGTGCAAAATCAGAATATGATTATTATTTTGCTGGCATATACCTAAATGGAGTAAAATATGCCACGATTTCGAACAATGCTGCTATGTACAACGAGTATGGAATCTATCTTCAAGCTTCCAGCAACAACACCTTAACCAATAATACCGCATCGAACAATAAATTGCAGGGCATCCATCTGAACTCTTCTAACAACAACATGCTGAGTGGTAACAATGCAAGTTCGAATATTTGGGCCGGCATCCTTCTGGGACATTCAAGCAACAATACACTGATCGGTAACAACGCATTGGACAATCAGGACGGTATTAATATTGTACAATCTTCCAACTACAACGTGCTGAATGGCAACAACGCAACATTGAACAGTTACGGCATCGATATGGACTCTTGCAACAACAACGTGCTCTGTGACAACATTGTATCAAACAACAGTGGCCGCGGAATCCATCTGTACAATTCTAGCAATAATACATTGTGCGACAACAATGTTTTATATAATGGCGACTGCGGCATGGCTTTACACGCTTCAACCAACAATACGCTGATTGGCAACAAAGCAAGCTCAAATAAGAACCAAGGCATCATTCTACTATATGGCAGTAATAAAAACACACTGATTGGAAACAATGCATCGGACAATAACTACGGCATCTATCTAATCTCTTCCAGCAATAACCATATTTATAGCAACTATTTCAACAACCGGAAAAATTTTTATTTTGACGATCCCATCCACAACAACTACTGGAACATTACCAAAACATGCAACAAAAAAATCATCGTCGACTCATATCTTAGCGGTAATTTCTGGGCTTATCCGAATGGCACAGGCTTTAGCCAGACCTGTGCTGATGAAGATCGTGATGGTATGTGCGATTCATCCTATGCACTTGATATTAACAATATCGATTACCTACCACTTGCACATAAACCTGAAACTTTCAGCAATACGATTGAAATGCAAACACTAAGTATCCCTCTCAATTCTTCCAGACTTTAGAGGCTGTCTCACAATTCAAAATCACAACAAAAAGAAGGATGGACAAGACGTTATATCGAAAAACAAGCATCCGATTTCGCGAAATATCTAATTATGGGACAGACTCTTCAGAGCGAGGTGGCGCGGACGGGCTTCATGTTTGAACATCTGAAAACACACGAGTCATGACCAGCGCACCAGATAAACCAACAGTCCCTCGAGATGGATTAACTATATGATACATGCTTCTGCTAATTACGAAAGGTAACCACCAGCTATGACCCAAAACTACAAAGACTGGTTTCCGTATCCATCCTTCCGCCCGCATCAGGACACGATGCTTGA
>QMVM01000022.1 GCA_003661105.1 Methanosarcinales archaeon
AATCTCGGAAACGTGTATCAGACCCGCGGCGATCTCGATAGGGCAGAGGAGATGTGCGAAAAGTCGCTTGAATTGTTCACCTCGATGGGCAGCAAACCCATGGTTGAAAAAGTGGAATCGTTAATTGTCGCGTTGAGGCGTGGCGGTGGATGAATCGAAGTGCATTCAGTGCGGAACCTGCGTGACGGCATGTCCGCATGTCGCGCTTATGGTGATGAGCGAGTGGGCAGGCGACTCTGATGCTGCTGCTTCGGTGGATGCCAATTATCTGGCTTTCGCAACCTCTTGCACAATATCACTTGTGCTCAGTATCCCAACCGGCCGCTGTGACGCGCCAACGCCCTTTTCTGACAGTATCAACAGTCTGTGTATATGCTCCTCGCCCATAATCTTCGCTGCCCGCCCCAGTGTGGCATCCGGTGCAATCGCAAGCAGAAGCGAGGACATGACATCCTCTGCGGTCAACTGCTTAAGATTCGGTTTGTGCAGCACCTTGACTATATCCAACTCTGATATGAATCCAAGCGCATCCCCCTGCACACCGACCACTGCCACCCCAGATAAACACTGGTTCGCCATCATCTCCGCGATCTCCTTGATCGGTGTGTCCGGAGCGACGGTCGCCACTCCGCGCGTCATAACATCCCGTATCATTTTTTCAGCTATCTTCATAATCATCAACCCGTTCTAATTTCTTGTGTACAAGTGGTACCGCATCCTGAAACACTCACCATCCGTGATGGGCCAGAATGGTCATAAACCTATTCTCCGTACTACGAGAAAAAGATACCGGTTATCCTATCGGCAGGCAACTCTGATGTTCTGATCAACCGATTCCATCTCGAATTTAGCGTCCGTAAATAGCTCGCACACCTGGATATTCGTCTCCGCGTGGAGTGATAACTCCCGCACAGAAAATGACCCGGATCTTGCGATAGCCATGTACAGAATCAGTTGATCCGCCAGATAAACGTCCACCGACGCCCCGGAGTCCAGTTCCCTGATGATGTTATCCGCTGCATCGAATCCTACCGCCTCTGCCGGCTTTCCGCGCGCTCCAAGCGCAGATCCGCCCATAAGACCGCACCAGAGCGTGATTCCGCTTCCTGTGCTGCCACTGCCACCCCTACTGCCTCTGTTGCCCTTACCATCCTTGCCACCCCTGCCACCCTTGCCACCCCTGCCACCCTTGCCGCCTTCCGGTGCGGCAGGGTTATGCTCGGTCACGATGTCCGCGGCATATCCGCGCGCCTCAAGTCTGGCGACAGCAGCATCACGCTGCCTTTTTGCGACGTGCTCAGGAAGTCCTGATGCATGAGAGCGCCCGTAAACCGTGTTCGCACCAATTCTCTCAAAATCAACCCCTGAAATCCAGGAGGGCGTAATCACAGCCCTGATCTGCCCGCCCCCACGCGGATAATATCCACGCCGCAACACCTCGATCTCCACACGGCATCCGGCAAGCGCGAGTGCTGGCAGCGTGATGTGCCGCAGGTAGTCGATCGGCGGACTCCATTTCACATCGGTTCCACCTGTGATATCAAAGACCGACGTTTCCGGAGAATGTAGTGCAACCGGTATCAGACACTGGAGCAGAAGCGAAATGCTTCCTGCTGTACCTATATCCAGGCGGTATGTCCCGCCCCCGATCTCACCCGGAGCAAAAGTTACCTCTGTAGACCTGATCACAAGACCTGAAACTTCTGCATCGGTAATCGATGCCACCGCTTCTATCGCGGTCAGGTGCTGTGCAGAAAGCCCGGGATTCGGGCGGTTGCTGCGGATGTTTCTGATGCGCACAGGTGTTTTTGTGATCGCAGCCATGGCAACAGATGTACGCAGGATCTGCCCGCCGCCCTCCCCGAACGAACCGTCGATGGTGAGCATGTGATATGATCTGCTGCGGCGGTGATATATGCTTTGCCGGACACGTGGGACTGCTGTATCCGCAAACCGCCGTAATGTTCGATAGCACTTCTCACGCGCTCAGCCGGGCACGCAGGTAACTCCTGTGATCCTCGCCACGTTCAGTGCCGCATCCTCTGTAAGCCCGGCTCCGAGAATCGTATATCGCTCGGGACGGATCTCTGATGCATGAACCAGCGCGTCGATGATGCACTGGTCAGGAATCCCGAGTTCCAGAGCAGTCGTTGGCGCACCGACTGTTCGCAGCGCAGCCCTGATCTGCTGCCAGTTGCCGCCATGTAGATACATCATCATGATCGTGCCGACGCCACACTGCTCACCGTGCAGGGCGGGTTCAGACGCGATTCGGTCCAGTGCGTGGCTGAACTTATGCTCTGATCCGGATGCCGGCATGGATGAGCCGGCGATGCTCATCGCAACGCCGCTTGAGACAAGCGCCTTTATCACAAGCCTTGCAGACTCCTCAAGTTCCGGTTTGATCGTCTCTGCCCGGTCCATCACGATCTGCGCAGTCATCCGGGACAGCGTGGCAGCATACTCGCTGTATGGCGCATTCCGAAGCCGGTGCGCAAGTTCCCAGTCGAGAACTGCTGTGTAGTTCGAGATGAGGTCGCCGCATCCCGATGCAAGGAAACGATGCGGAGCCCGGGCGATGATCTCTGTGTCTGCGATGATTCCCATGGGGGCCCGTGCCGGGACTGACACAGTGTCGCCATCTCTTGCGATCGATGCACGCATCGATGCGATGCCGTCGTGTGCTGCTGCTGTCGGCACACTCAGAAACGGGATGTCGAGCATCGTCGATGATAGTTTCGCGACATCGATCACTGTGCCGCCGCCAACCCCAACGAGGAAGGAGGCGTTCTCTGCCGCGGTTATTGTGTTGTCTATGTTCTCCTGGTCAGCGTTCGTGACGATCGCGATATCTGTTGCGAATCCGTCATTGCTGAGTATGTCTGCTACGGACTCGCCAGCGATCTCTCGCGTCTTTCTGCCGGTTACGATGATGGCGTGGTGCCCGAGTTTGAGTTCGGTGCACATGCGGGCAGTGTCGGCTATGATGCCATGTCCGATCGCGATGTTGCGCGGGAGTTGCATCCATTTCTGCGATTTTGGGGTCATGAGGGTGTGCTGCGGCTACTAAAAAGATGTTTCTCGATTATTTTTTTGACATAATCTGGTACTGGGCGACCGTGATCATTGGCTACCGTTTTCAGCTTTTCATATATCGCCACATCTTCTTCGTCCCAGAGTATATCGAGACGCCGTATTTCTCTCAAAGCTATATGAATATACTTCTCAGGATGTGCCCAATAACAGTTAGAACAGATTTTATCGGATTTTTCAGTTAGCCAGTTGGTACAATGTTCGCATGACCAGGACTTTGCTCGATTGCATGAACCGCACAACAACATATAGTCTTCTGAATCCTTATTCTGGCTGTTGCGGTCTCCTGCAATCTCGTAAGGTATCCTATGATCTATCTGCAAGTATCTTGAATGATATCCCCCCATACAAATTGCACAACGTCCATGACTACTCTCGTAAAGTTCCTGTTTAAACTTTTTTGAAAATGTTTTTCTTCCACTAAATTTATCTTCATCGATCTTAGATAAATCACCGAAACGATACGCAGCGATATTACGTCCGTCCGAAGATTTAACTGTAAATGTTTCTATTGGTATTCCCGCCTCACGAACATCACGTACAGCTCTTGGAGGATGCTTATAGCCATATTCGCGCTCTAAATCTTCAGTTGTTATAAATCCATGCTCACTGATGTGTTTAACTACAACCCTTGCTCGCTTACTTAGAAGTGACATCAAAAGTTCAGCAAGTTCTTCAGATACATCTTTATTAGCCATACTTAATCTCTGTTTAAGGGCAGTGCCATTTGTTTAGTACCGCGGTAGGGGATTACCTTGCTTAAAATTTTATCCGGTGGCAGATTAAGACGTTTAACCAAATCTCCGGAGAGATAGATCGACTCATAAGTTATCTCATTCCTTCCCAGTAGCGTGGATTGGGTTGAACGACCCGCGTTTACCTCTATTCGCTGAATATCGATATCCGTGGGCATTTCCTTACCGTATGTTTTCCCCTCCTTGCGACCATCATAGCTCAGTATAAATGATATGCGGCGTCTGGCCAGTTTTTCTATCTGGGATATGAAATCATCAAAATCAATACCATTATAATATCTGGGATCTCTGCCCGTGCACACGCCCTGATACGGAGGATCCATATAAACCAGATCTGTTTTTGAAACGTTTTTTAGAATGTTTTTATAATCATCATGGGTTATGATCGTTCCACCACTCAATAAATATGATGCCGCAAATATATCACTTCTCATTTTGTCAGGGTGGCGCCCTCTTCTTCTATTATCCGGACTCTGGTTAAATTCGCCTTTGGAATTATATCGGATAGAAGCTTTCACACATCTGGCTAATAAATAAAGAAAATAATCAGGTCTTCCGGTACTGTTAAATTTGTCACGAACTATAAAGTAAAATTCTTTTTCCCTGCCTTTCTGTTCATTCCAGAGGGTTTCATATCCATCAGAAATGCCACTAGGGTTTGTAATGATTTCATTCCAAAGATCCATTAAAGGTTTATTTAAATCGTTTATATGAAATCTATGTGATTTCCCATGAGACGCAGTAGCAAGCGAAACCGCTGCTGAGCCGGCAAAAGGTTCAACCAATGTAGCAAAGCGGTGCGGGAAGAAGGATAATATTGTTCCGGATATGTTTCGTTTACTCCCTTGGTAGGGTATCGGATGGGGAACTCTTTTCATATCAATCTCCACTTATATATCTGCTTGTTAAAAACACCTCCTCAAATCCTTTGGACTTGAGCAGCGCCGGCAAATGAGCAGCGCCGAAAAAAACAATCCGCGTCAGCATCATCTCTGCCCCCTATTCCGCTTGGGAACACCGTATAGGTAATGGTCATGCTCTTCTGGCCCTTCAACCGTTCCAGCATACTTGCTGAGTACCTCCCAAACCAGAGCACACATCACCCCAACCCCTGCAGATACGCAAGACTCGCCTTCCCCTCCTCGAGATTACGCGCCTCGATAACAAACCTGCACCCGCTATGTTGTTTGTACAGTTCACCCATCACCTCCGCCCACGTAATCGTGCCATCTCCGATCGGCAGATGCTCATCCCTCCGTCCCCCGTTATCATGGATATGGACATGCACGATCTCTTTCATCCCAAGAAACTCGGACAAAACACCATTCGTGTGCGCATGTCCGACATCAAGCGTCATGCCGAGATTCTCCCGATCCACGAGTTCGATCATGCCAGCCATCTCGTCTGCCCCTTTTCCGAAGATCAGATCCATCCTCGGCATGTTCTCAACAGCGAGTCTGACACCGAGGTCGCAAGCAAAGTCGCAGAGTTGCTGCAACCCTGCGACGTTCTGCTGCCACGCCAGATCCGGCATCTGCATCCCGAGCGGCGAGAGATAGCCCGGATGCACGACCATCAGGTCTGAAAACTCCGAAGCAACCCGGATGCATGACGTTAACTGCCGAATTACCTCGTCCCAGATGGGATAGTTCAGGCTGGCAAGGTTCAGGTCTGAAAACGGCAGATGGATCGTTATCGCAAGGTCTGTCGTCTCACAGACCTCCCGCATCCGTGCAAGGTTCTGGCTATCGAGAGCCTGCGTTCCCTCGTACACAACCTCCCAGCCGCCAAAGCCAATATCCTCGAGGTTGCAAGCCCATTTAAACGGGTCATCGATGACAGATATGGATGAGAAACTGATGTTTTGAGAGAGTCTCATTTATCATCGTCCACTGCTTCATAATCTGCGTCAACCACGTCTTCCTCGCCTGCTTCTGCGGATCCTGCTCCCGCTCCGCCTTCCTCCGCCGCCTGTGCAGCTTCCGCACTTTTCTGATACATTGCAGCTGCGACCGGGTAGATCGCTTCTGTCAGTTCCTCGGTCTTCTTCTTCATCTCTTCTGTGTCCGCACCCTCGATCGCAGCTTTCAGCGCCTCTATACCCTTCTCTACCGTTTCTCGCTGTTCCGCTGTTACAAGATCGCCTGCCTCTTCGAGGGTCTTCTCTGCCGAGGTTACGAGAGCTTCAGCCGTATTCTTCGCTTCTACCGCCTCTTTCACGTTCTTGTCCTCTTCCGCGTGATCCTCTGCATCCCTGACCATCTGCTTGATCTCTTCATCAGATAGCCCGCCCGGCTTCTTGATCGTGATCGACTGCTCCTTTCCAGTGCCAAGATCCTTCGCAGTCACATTTAAGATGCCATTTGCATCGATATCGAATGTAACCTCGATCTGCGGGACTCCCCTGGGCGCAGGAGGGATGCCGTCGAGCATAAATCGCCCCAGCGTCTCGTTTGCCGATGCGATGCCGCGCTCCCCTTGCAGGATATGAATCTCGACAGATGGCTGACTGGCGGATGCTGTGGAGAATATCTGGCTCTTCTTCGTTGGAATCGTTGTGTTCCTCTCGATAAGTGGCGTTGCAACCCCGCCAAGCGTCTCGATTCCGAGTGTAAGCGGCGTCACATCCAGCAGCAGCACATCTTTCTTCACATCGCCCGAAAGCACTCCGCCCTGAATTGCAGCACCTGTTGCGACCGCCTCATCAGGATTGATGTTCTTGTACGGCTTCTTTCCAGTGACCCGCTCGACCGCAGCAATTACCGCTGGCGTCCTGGTTGCGCCTCCGACAAGGAGCACGCGGTCGATCTTCTCATTTGAGAGTCCCGCGCTCTTGATTGCATCCTCCATCGGCCCTACTGTCCGGTTCACGAGATCCGCGGTCAGTTCATCGAACTTTGCACGGGTAAGAGTCATCTCCAGATGCTTTGGCTGCCCGTCCGGACCAACCGTGATAAACGGCAGGTTGATGTCGGTTGTGACCACCGTGGATAGTTCGACCTTCGCCTTCTCGGCCGCATCGGTGAGCCGCTGCATCACTGACTTATCCTTGGAGAGGTCGAGTCCTTCCTGTTTCTTGAATTCAGCCACGATATGGTCCACAATATCCTGATCAAAGTCGTCCCCACCAAGATGCGTGTCCCCTGATGTCGATTTAACCTCAAACGTCCCGATGCTTGGGTCCAGTTCCAGGATCGAGACATCGAATGTGCCGCCCCCGAGATCGTACACCATCACGGTCTGCTCGCCCTCGGTCTTGTCGATCCCATAAGCAAACGCAGCCGCGGTCGGCTCGTTGATGATCCTTTTCACATCGAATCCTGCTATCGCTCCGGCATCTTTTGTCGCCTGCCGCTGGGAGTCGTCAAAGTATGCAGGCACCGTGATCACAGCCTCTGTAATTGTCTCCCCGAGATACGCCTCTGCATCGCTCTTCATCTTCTGGAGGATCATTGCAGAGATCTCCTGTGGCTTGTAATCCTTTCCGTCGATGTTTACGGTGTAACCCTTCTCACCAACATGCCGTTTGATTGAGGAGATCGTCCGTTCCGGGTTCAAGATTGCTTGCCTCTTTGCGATCTGCCCCACCAGACGTTCCCCGGTCTTTGAGAAGCCCACCACTGATGGCGTTGTTCTTCCACCCTCTGCGTTCGGTATGATCGTCGCTTCGCCGGCTTCTATCGCCGCCATGCATGAGTTTGTGGTTCCAAGATCAATTCCTAATATTTTTGCCATGTTGTTATACCTCTTAGATATTGATTCCGATGTTATGGTATTAAGTTTTTGTGAAAAAATCGCTCACACCATATCCGATTCACCGTACCGCTTCCGATCCTCAAGTTCCTGCTTCTTTGCAGCATTCCATCCGGATACTGCCTGAAGATACCCGGTAACCCGTGACAACTGCTCCACGTTCGTTGACCCGCAGTTCGGGCACTCGTCCTTTAGCCCAGGCGCGAGATGAGAACAGTCCGTGCATATAGTCATGTCCCTTGTGAATGCGAAGTAGCCGGTCTGCGTATTCTTTGCAATCCGCATCGCGAAGTCGCGAAGTCCCTTGGGATCTGGTGTACTCTCGCCAAGGAATATGTGCATGATATTGCCGCCGTCCACGATCGGGAAGAAGACGTGCTCAAGCCCTATACGCTCTGCAAGCGAGATACCAGCTCCCGGTGGAACGTGCGTTCCATTTGTATAGTATATCGGGAGGTCTCTTGTCTTATAGATGATCGCAAGTGCCCGGTCCAGGTCGCCTTTGACCACCTTTTTTGCGCATTCCGAGTATCTGGGGTCCAGGATGTCTGCCACAGCAAACCGCCCCACAGTCGTCTCAGCAGGCGTTCTTGCAAGCGCGATCGTTATGCCGTGCTCTTCGCTTAACTCCTTTGAGTAGAACTCCATCTCGGTCATCGCCCTGATCGCAAGCTTCCACGCGTCTTTCGATTCGTGCAACTGGTGCCCGATATGATGCTCTACCATCTCGTTGATGCCGACGACGCCGATCTCGTACACGAGACCTTCCAGATCGACCGCCTGAGATCCTTTCTCTTTGGTAATCGGATCCAGTGGGCGCTGGGTAGCAAACGGCATCCGCTGCGCATCTACGATCTGATTCATCCATTCCCTCTTGATCTTATGGATCTGTACCGCGATGTCCATCATCCGCTTCAACTCGTTAAACAATGCTTCATCATCATGGTTCGCACGGTATGCGGCTCTCGGGCAGTTTACTGAGATGACCTGCCACGCCCCCATAGAGAAATGCTTCCCGTCCTTAAAGATGAGTTTATCATCGAAATCGGAATCGGTGTCCGCATTCGAAGAGAAATTATAAGCACAACACTGATAGCAGCTTATTCCCTCTCCGGCTCCGCGATACTCTGGAATCTGGTTATCGAAGTAAGGAGTGCCGAACTTTGCTGCCAGTTCGAATGTGAGATCATACAGCTCAGAATAAGTCGGAAGATCGGGGTATTTCGCATTAAACTCCTCGTTCTCCCCCATAAAATCGGGCTCTATCGAGATCTCCGGCTTCGGGAAATTGAATGGCTTGCCCCAGTAATCACCCCCAAGCATGACATCCATCAGCGCCTTAAACGATATCCGCACCTCGCGCTCAAACTCGCCATAAGTCCGAAGCGGCGCCTGATCCGGATCGCCGTTATAGATTCTTCCCTTGTACACAACAGGCTTATCCCTCCAGAGCTTTGGAACACCCGGAGCCAGCTGGACCGACGAGAAAACAAGCTGCCCCCCGCGTGCGACCATCATCTGCGTCATCTCGTAGACGAACATCTGCATCAGTTGCTCGATCTCATCGTAAGCCATTCCCTCAAGATACGGCGCAAGAAACGTCAGAAAGTTATAAAACCCCTGGCCACCTGCGAAATTAGTCTGCGCGCTCCCAAGAGCCTTTACTGCGTGGAGAATAGCAACCTCTGCCTTCTTTGCAGGGCCTGCGACGCTCGACTTCGTGCCACTCCCATCCGGCATCAGCCCGTAATAGAAGAAGTACCTGAGGTCCCAGTCCATGCAGAAACTGCGCGTTCCGAGATACTCGAGATCATGGATGTGGATATCCCCGCTCAGATGCAAATCAGAAAGTTTCGGCGGCAGCAAGAGTAGATACTGCTCTTTTGATATCTTGTCTGCCTTCTTCTTGTGAGACGTGTTGTGAACGAAGAGGAAGCCATCACCTGCGATAAAGTTCTCCGTGTCCGTGTCGGTAGCGATGTCGTACGTAACCTCGCTTCCCACCTTTTTAATCTCTTTGACCTTACAGAACGCCACGTCTCCGTTTATGAGATTCGAAAGCAGTTTCAGCGATCTTGACGTGTTATCGTATCTGTCAAACATACTATCTGTGAGTGTGTAGGTATAGTCTACCGAATGCTCATGCTCCGTATCGTCGTTTGCTTTCTCGCATAATTCACTACCGCACAGCCTCGTAACATACTCATAAGCCGCCTGGGATGTGATGTCCAGCAATCCTGACAGATCCTTTAGAGTGAATGAAGATCTTCCATACTCCTTTAGCAGCACATATTCGGAATTATCACGAATCCGTGCCCTTGCGTCGTCCACAAACCTCTCGATTGTCTTCCTGCTCATGGAAGCGCCCCTCCTCGCGCTTCCGAATTCATGTAACTGCACCGATTCCTTTCCTCCGGTTGCCCCGCCGATCTCGTCAACTATTGAATCTATGAGGTCGCCGCATTCGTAGTTGTAATTCTCTATCTTTCCGGTTTTAGCAAAATCATAAAATTTCTCGATGCTGTTTATCCCCACATCATAAGCGGTCGCCCAATACGGGTTATCACGCTCACTTGCTGACAGATTTGGAATTATTCCAAAGATAAGGAACGCATACCGAAGGAAATCGAGAATTGACCTGGATGTAGTCGTCATTCTCATCTCCCCCTTCCGTCCGTCGCCTGCATGGTATCCTCGCACGAATCCGAGTATGCATTCGTCGGGCGCGCCGTACATGAACGATGGTACAGACTTATCGGTGCGGCATTCCTCCTGCAGAAATAGCGATTTGATCGCAATAACTGCTTTGCTGATGATTGTGTTGTCACTGTCCCTTCTCGGCACGATTCCAAACAGCTCCTCCGAGAGTTCGGCGAATCGGGCGTGAAGTGATGGATCAGTGTTCGAAAAAGTGATTTCGTTAGGAGTGGAGTGGCACCCGTCACTCAAGAGCAGCCCTAACCATTCCCCCAATCCAGGTGTTAATTCATAATAAAGCGGAATCTCCGGAGTGTCTTCGAATCCATGCCATGAAACGATCCGGAGCTGCTTCAATTCGGAAAGCGTTGGCGTGTAGTTTGCCTCGTACAAAATATCAAGAGTGAGCCCGCATTTTTCAACACATTTCCGGTAATTCTTCGTTTCATTATTCTTATCCCGATCTCTCACCAGCTTTTCGTTCTCCCTCACCAGATCACGCAGCGGAACGCCTGTGATCATTAAATCGCACATCTCCGGAAGCGTGAGGTTCCGAATCAAGTTCTCATACCCATTCAAGAAAGTAGCCATTCCGTTCCTCTGAATTCGCCTCGGCATCAGGATGGAATCGCCAAGATTCAGTTCGGATAGCGGCTTTGAGCATATCGCCCCGTTCTTCAGGTAGAAGAAGTTGTGACCCGCAGTCACCCTCACGCTCTTTCCGTACGAGGTTGTAATCTCATATATCTCGGAAGGCGCGTTTCGTATGAACTGGGTCACAGGGACCTCCGAAACTGAAAAATCGGAGTCGAAGGAGAATGCTTTTATGCCGCAATCTCCGGATGCAATCTCTGATCTACCGTCCCGCTGTATTTTTCCTTCTTTCTCTGCTTCATCCAGTGCAGAGTCCACAATCTCACCAATCGGTTTGATCAGTATCTCATTTTCGGATTTTATTAAAATTTTCTCATCCCATGGGAGCGACTCAGCATTCTCCTGAAGATTTGCATTTTCGTTTGCCTCGAATCCTTCGCCCACATCGATCTGATGCGCGTCATACACAGGAGTCCCCACTCTTGTTGCGATGTTTCGCCATTCGGGATGCCCGCGCTCAAGGAGGATTACGTTGACGAGTTCGCGCACGAGCGGACCTGATAGGCTTTTCAGGCCGATCTTTTTGATGCGCACCTCCACCTCTTTTGCAATCTCTTCCGCCTCCTCTTTGGTTATCGGATCGATCCTGTAAAATCGCTTGGAAAGCTGCGTCTCCTTTAAGAGCTGGGCTACGATCGCGTGCCGGTCCCAGTCCATCACATGCCCATCCGTTGTCCGAACCCTGGACATCTGCGGCACGCTCTTCCAGTCAAGCGTCTTCTGAACGGTCTCTTGCGGATGACACTGGTGCTTCATGGTGCGCGCTCCGTCAGATCATCGATCACATCCTCTCGAACCCGATCCCCGTCAAACATCTCGTCAAGAGTCAGAAATGAATCCCCGACCTGCAGAACAGGCGCCATCGTTGTGAATACTCCGTTTGCGCGTAGTTCTGTGAGCGCTGCCGGCGTAGACATATCTGCTTCTGTGTATTCGATCGCTACTGATTTCAGATAGCTCTTCAGTTTCTTGCATTTCGGACATGTGCTGGTTGTGTATACGATGATTCCGGTCATGAAAAACTCCATTCTTGTGTGTAAAACGGACGTGAGGGGATTCGAACCCCTGATGTGCAGCTTAGGAGACTGCCGCCCTATCCTGGCTAGGCCACACGCCCATAGTGTGGGTGATGTTTAATCTAACATCCCAATGCACATTAATCTATATGGTGGGGATATTCAGTGATACAAAAGATATGTATGGAACAGATAAAATCGAGAGGATAACCAGTTTTACGGATGAATGCGAGTTAATCGTGCGAACACTGGAAGTACTATCTGATAAAGACATCATGGAGCTGAGTGAAGAGGGTAAAAAGGGAAATGTCAAAATTACGGATTTTGAAAAGCTCGCACGGGAGCTTGGTGTGTAAAAAGAGATAGCCTCAATCCATCATCGTGCCGATCCCCTCGTCAGTGAGCAGTTCAAGCAAGAGTGAGTGCGGCTTGCTGCCATCGATGATGTGCACCTTCGAGACCCCGCCCCGGATCGCGCAGACCCCGCCCCGGATCTTAGGGATCATCCCACCCCTGATCGTACCGTTCTCGATCAGGTCGTCCACCTCTGACACTGGGACGTGCGATATAAGCGTATCCGTATCAGACTGATCCGAAAGCACCCCTACCACGTCTGTTAGCAGAATCAGTTTCTTTGCATGAAGAGCAGCAGCGATATCCCCTGACACCGTATCCGCATTCAGGTTCAGACTGTTTCCAGCGAGATCCACAGCAATCGGTGCGATCACAGGGATATATCCGCGCCCTGAGGTGATCATCAGTATCTCAGGGTTGATAATCTCAGTCTCACCGACCCAGCCGAGATCGATCTCATCGCTGGTTCCAGCAACGACCACCGGCGCTTTCTTTTTGGCAAGGATTAGCCTACCATCCTTCCCTGAAAGCCCGACGCCCTTACCTCCGTACCTTCCGATTAGCGAGACTATTCTCGTGTTCACGTTCCCGACCAGCACCATGCGCGTGATTTCAAGAGTCTCGTCATCTGTTATGCGTAAGCCACCTGCGAATTCGGCCTTCTTGCCGAGGCGCTCCATCTTCTCTGATATCTCAGGACCGCCGCCGTGTACGATAACCGGATGGATTCCGATGTACTGCAAAAGGATCACGTCGCGGACGATGTCATCGAGGATCGACGGCTCAACGATCGCATTGCCCCCGATCTTGATCACTATGATCGAGTCCGCAAACTCCTGGATGTACGGCAGCGCTTCGATTAAGATATCTGCTCTGGTTGGCATCTTATCTATCCTACCCCATAATCTCCTTCGTCCTCTTTGCAAGCATCAGGATCCCGACGGCAACGATCCCCATCCCGATGTTCCGAAGTGTTCCGGAAAGCATATCGGCGTACGGAATCTCGGCAAGCGCGACCACGATATATGCAGCATGTATCAGGCAGCCAAGCAGAACGATGTACCAGCACTGCTTCCAGTAGATCAGCTTTGTTGATCGAACCGCATAGATGCACGCATATATCCAGAACAATTCAATCACGAACCGCACTGCAAGTTCAGTGCTCGACTCCACGATAGGCATGTGTTGATATTCAACGCCATGCCATATAAGACCACATGTTGATCGAGATAATCATCTGGTATGCGCTGATCCTCGTAATCGGCATGGCAGCATTCCCTATCGTCTCGATCGTCTGCAAAAATCTCACTGACCGCGGATACTGCATATCAAAGATCGCAGGCATTCTGATACTCTCGCACCTCGCATGGATCCTCTCGTATCCGCTATCTTTCAGCAAAGGAACAGTTCTACTTGCTCTTGCGATTCTCTGTGCCTTGTCCCTGCTCTGCATCATATACTGCAAAAGCGAGGTGCATGTCAGAAGAGACGTGGTCATCAGGAATGAAATTGTCTTCTTCGTAGCTTTCATCGTTTTTCTGGCAATACGAGTGTACAGTCCCGAGATCGTCAACTTTGGTGAGAAGTTCATGGACTTCGCATTCTTAAATGCAGTCATGCGGAGCAGCCAATTCCCGCCACACGATCCATGGTTCGCGGGGGGGCTGCTGGATTTCTACTATTATTTCGGATACCTGACCGTGGCTGTGCCGAGCAAGATCTCCGGAATCGCAACCGAGGTCACGTACAATCTCGGACTGGTCACGTTCGCAGCGCTTGCGGCAAATGCCGCCTTTGGCATCGGGTATGACCTGACAAAGAAGATCAGGTATGGCATATCTACGATGATCTTTGTTGTATTCATCGCAAACGCACATATTGTATTTGATATGGCGGCGCGTCTCCTTAATCCCCGGGCAGGCAGCTACGAACACATCTTCGGGCTCTGGGCGTCAACAAGGGTTATACCGGACACGATCAACGAGTTCCCGTACTTCAGTTTCACTTTCGGGGATCTGCATCCGCATGTCATCTCGATCCCGTTTCAGTTGCTTGTGCTTGTGCTAATGTTAAACATTCACAAGTCTGACGAAAGCGGGATGAACATATACGGGATCGGCTGGACTCGCATCCTCGCGGGAATGATCCTGCCCGCGCTTGCGATAGGCGCGCTCTTTCCGTTGAATGCGTGGGACTATCCGACGTATCTAATCATCTTCACATCAATCGTCCTGGTTCAGCAGTACCGCGCCGCATCTCTTAGGAATGCGCCAGTTCCGATCGCAACCGTTGGCATTCTGAGCATTCTCCTTTTCCTGCCGTTTTATCTGGATTTTCGGGGCGCAGGCGCATCCGGAGCCGGGATCG
>QMVM01000023.1 GCA_003661105.1 Methanosarcinales archaeon
GATATGCCGGAAACAACGATACCAGCCAGGAGGATCGTCGTGCTCAGTTGCAGCCCCTGTGTCTTCCACGGCATAATACCCTTCGGAGATCTTGTGCTGCCGCTTAACACCGCGTACGCGGAGAGGATGCCAAGAATCAGGCTGATGTACCCCGGTGTGGAAAAGATAGTCATATAAACTACAGACTCTAAATTTCCATAAAATACACCTGACAGCTGGGGTATGATGAAGATCAGACCAGATATGAGGCAGATCGCAGTTATGACGATTCCGGGAAGGGTTGGGCATGAGAATTCTTCCGGGTTCTTCCCGGCATAATTGAGATGCATATAAGAGAAGACGGTGGCTGAGACGATCCCTACCAGCAGCAGAGTGACCTGGATCGGCATGTATCTCACGGTGCCCGGGAATGCCACCAGAAAGAAGACGTACAGACCAACAAGAACCGTGCTGAACACGCCGCCGCATATGCAGGATACTTTCAGTAGATTAAGTTTCGTCTCGTTTTTCATCCGCCCACCATCCATGTCTCAACCACACTTCCAGTGCCCATATCGACAAGTGCGGAGATCGAGGCATCTGCCCATGTAACGCTTACGCAGGTCTTCTCCGCGTAGAACTCTGCTGCGGTCTCGGGAAGGATCCTTCGTACAGTCGGAACGCCAGCGTCCGCACCATCCGGTAGCACGCCCGCTACCATGGGGTTCTGCATCGCAATCCCGATTGCATCCTGCCTTGTTGCGTCAGGGATCGCCTCGAGAAGATAACCGGTCCGGGTAAGCTTTTGGTCGGGGTATGCAAAATCATAGAGATCAGGATACCGACATCCTGGCAATGTGGCAGACACGCGGAGGTGAGTGTCGCCATCTTTCTTCGATTTCGAGATTGTCACGTTGCTATATGCCACTCCCGGGTACGGTGTGATCTGGCGCGAGACCTGAGTCTCAATCATCTTATGATCGTCTGGCTGCGCACCGGTCCATGTGACGTTGTAGGACTGACAATTCTGTCCGGTACCCACGCAACCAGCGCCGATTGTTAGCGCAATACTGATTGTGAGCATGAGTATGATCAAGGTCAGTGTCGATGTTGGTGTCGCTTTTGTTGTTGGTGTCATTGTTTAGTGTCTGTGTCGATCTTTTTCATTTATCACCGGAAAAGTGAAAGGAGGTGAAAAAGGGTGGAAGGCACGTGAGGCCGCGCCCTCCACCCTCCCACTCACTACTCGCTGTTTAACCCGCCTCCCCAATTGCTATGGTGTACTCGAACTCTTCGACGTAGTGCGGGAGTATCTCAAGTTCCCAGTCTCCGATCGAGCTGCCGGTAGTGGCTATGTAGTGCTCGCGATACTCGCCACGTCCTTCATTGTACACTCCATCCCCCTCTGGCTCCCACAACAACAGACCCGGAGGCGGGGGTGGCGGGGAGATACAACCACTGCCGCCGAGATTGGCAGAACCTATATTGACCGAGCCGCTAATGACAATCCCGGTGAGGTTCAGCGATGCAGCTCCATTTGGCCCTGCGAGTGCCACGTCGAAGAAAGGGTCTTCATCATAGCTGCTACCACTCCGGCACGTGCCGTACCTGCCCCACCAGTTCGAGACAAGTTCGATTGCGATTGGCGCATCGGTTTCTGTCGCAAACGCCTTCACGAAAGGTTCTGTCGGCTGTGTCCGGACCTCGAAATCCAGATGAACCGAGGTCTCGTCATACCTTTCATAAACCATCGCCGGGTCATCGATGTTCAGGTCAAGCTCGCCATGGTACCTGCCCTTCGCACCTGCTGGCACAGACAGATGCAGATTAACAGTGGAGTTCCCGCCTGCCGGCACAACCGATGGTGCATCTATCGTGATCGCATCATTCTCGAATGCCGGAGCTGTGCTATACAATTGATAGTACCCTCTGTCACCGCTCATCCCGGGATCGATACTGATGTCTTCCTCGCCAACGTTCTCTATATAGACCTGGTAATCGTACTCCCGGTCAGGCTCGACACGGTCAGGGATATGGGATGGTAGTACTCGTATCACAGGCGGCTTCCAGACCATAACCCTCAAGCTGAAGGTGTTGATGTAATGCGGGAGTGGTGTCTGGTACGGTGTCTGTTCCACCTCATCGGTGAACGCGACCTGCACATTGTATCGCCCGCATTCTGTGTCAGCAGGAATCTCAACCATGAATGAGAACTCCTCTTCGAAATCTGGCTCAAGTTCCGTTATCTCATGCCCCATGACGATCCAGTCTTCATCGAAGACATATTCACTGAGTGGCGAGACGATGACCTCAGGGTCTATTAATACCGTCATGTTGTCGATATTCTTCACGGTTACTGTGATCTCCTTGCTATCGCCAGGCATCATCTCTATCCAGTCACTCCGCGGGCTGATCCGCAGTTTCGAAAAGTTTGGGTCTGGCAGATCTTCCTGATACATTGACGTATGCACCGTTGCCTGAAACGTTCCGCTCTCGGCCTCGGTCATAGTGATCCGGAGTGGTAGGAACTCCGGTGCCGCTGATCCAGCCATTGCAGCCGTTGCAGCCGTTGCAGCCGTTGCCGGAACTCCTGCTGTAGAGATCAGCAGGAGAGCCAGTACCACGTTTGTGCTTACGGTCATGGTCTTCATCGTAGTCACTTGATTATGAGATGCCGCGCCATCCCGGACCTCGTGTCCGAACCTGTGTCTGCATCCCCTGTTACTATCGTGTACTCGAAGTCCTCGACGCAGTGAGGGAGTATCCCGAGTTCCCAGTTACCGATTGCGCCGTATGCGGTGTATTCTTCGGTGTAACCGGTATAGCCCTCATAATACACTTCGTCGATTGCCATCTCACCTGGCGGGGCACATCCGCTTCCGCCGCTGAGACTGACCGAACCATAGTATGTGATCCGGGTTGGCACAAGCGTCGCAATTCCGTTCGGTCCTTCAAGAGTCGGGTCGAAGTATGGCTTGCAATCACCTCCATCTCCGCCGTCAATTCGGCATGTGCCAAACCATTTGCGGCCCTGAGTCGAATCGACCTCAATTGAGATGGGCGAAGAGGTCTCGGTCGCAAACGCTTTTATGAATGGCTCTGTCGGCTGTTCCCATACCTCAAAGCGCAAGCGTACCGTTCCACCCCCCTCATCCCATATATCCATACTCGGGTCATCGATTCCCATGTTGACCTCGCCATTGTACCTGCCCTTTGAACCAGCAGGCACTTCAAGATGTATGCTTACTGTGGCGGTCCCGTTCGCCGGTACAGACGCTGGCGCGTCAATGGTGATCGCATCATCCTCGAATGCTGATGGGGTGTCGTGCCATCCATACCGCGCCACGTTCGCCATCTCCGGATCGATCGCAATATCCTCGTCGCCCGTGTTCTCCAGGGTGACCGCGTAATCATACTCCTTGCCAGATTCAACGTGATCGCGGATGCGGGAAGGCAGAATCCGCACAACAGGTGGCTTCCAGACCTCAACATCGAGGTTTAAGGTGTTGACGTATGACGGATACGGTGTTGGATATGGCTCCGGTCTCACATCGTCCGTGAATGCGATTCTGATGCTGTAATCCCCGAGATCGGCATCATCAGGGATCGCAACCGCGATTGTGAACTCTTCTTCGCCGCCGTCAGGTCCGAGTTCTGCGGACGCTGGCATTATCGTGATCCAGTCCTCGTCAAAGATGTATTCGCTGTAAGGCTCCTTGATTATCACGGGATCCACTAATACGGTCTCGTTGTTCGGGTTTGCCACCGTCACAGTGATTTCGTCACTATCACCAGGCATCAACTCCACATCATACCAGCTCGGGTTGATCCGGAGCATTGCGATGTTTAGCTCCGGCAGCTCTGATGGATCTTCTGCCATCACCCATCTCTCTGGCGTTGATTCCGGTGTCGGTGATGTTGTGTCCGTACCGGCAACAGCGAATACTTCCGCTGCCGCTGTTGCCACTCCAAAGATTGCTGCGCAGACCAGCGTGAGCATGAGCGCAAATATGGCCGTACGCTCCGGGACCGTGCTTGTCTTTGTGGACATTCTATTCATAAGTAGCCTCCTCCTTTTCGTGGTAGCCATCCACCGGCGAACATATTCTTCGTTATCCGCTCATCCTATCGTGCTCACGTCTCTGAATCTCCAACCTCTATCGTGTACTCGAACTCTTCGACGTAGTGCGGGAGTATGCAGAGTTTCCAGGTCCCGACTGCACCATCTGCGGTATATCGCTCGACGTAACTGGTGCTACCTTCATCATACATTCCGTGGCTGTCAACCTCCCATGGTGGGGTGCATTCGCTGCCACCGAGACCTACGGAGCCATGATATTCGACCGCTGTTCGGGTCAGCGTGACCTCGTCACCCGTGGATCCCCTGAGCACAACGTCAAATGACGGCCCCTCGGCGTCACCGTTTTCGCTACTTCCGCCCCCGCACATATCATACCTGTACTGGTTCGACTCGATCTCAATTGTTATGGGTGCGGCGGTCTCTGTTGCAAACGCCTTCACATAATGCTCTGTCGGCTGTGTCCAGACCTTAAAGTTCAGTTGCACCATCTCCTCGTCACCATACCAGCCCCCGCTCGATGAATCGCTGATACCCAGATCGATTCCGGAGTGGTACTCGCCTTTCGCGCCGAGTGGTACTGCAAGATGCACGTTCACTGTGGCAGTTCCACCCGCAGGCACAACCGCTGGCGCGGTTATGGTGATCGCGTCATCCTCGAATGCCTGCCCTCCCATCTCAGACCGGTACCACCGTTCCTGCTTGAGCGTGGGATCGATCTCGATGTCACAATCGCCCGTGTTCTTCAGATTGATCGTGTAATTATAATTTTGGTTCGATTCGACCCGGTCATGGATATATCTTGGCTGAATCTGCATCACAGGCGGCTTCCACACGCTGATGTGGAGGTCGAGCGAATTGATGTACATCGGATATGGTGACGGGTATGGTGTCGGCATCACATCGTCGGTGAATGCGACCTGCAACCCGTAGTGCCCGCGCTCGGCGTCATCAGGGATTGAAACCGAGATCGTAAACTCCACTTCAGTGTCCGGCTCGAGTTCTGTGGATGCCGGGGTTATGGTGATCCAGTCTTCGTCGAATATATAATCGCTGTACGGTTGATCCACAACTATAGGATCCACAGATACGGTCTTGTTGTCCTTGTTCGTCACCGTAACGGTGATCTCGTCACTCTTGCCCGGCTCCAACTCCATATTAGCGTGCCGCGGACTGATCTGAAGTTTCTGAAAGTCCATATCTGCCATGTCTGGTGAATCTCCTGGCATCACCATCATTGGTGGTTCTACCGGCATCGGTTCCGGAACTGCTGCCACTGCCGGAATGCAGGATCCGGCGATCAGTAGGACTGTTAGTATCATACTCACTGTCATGGTTTTCATTGTATTGCCCTCCTTTATTCTCACTCACCCATTCATAGACGAGTGCGATTTATTGTGTGCACATTCTGCTATTTAAACCTTTCTGTTTATCGAAAAGTTCTTTGGTGGGGTGTGAAACTTCGCAACAAAAATATAGATATGTCTATGTCTTTCCGCTTCCGACAATCTTTGTGGATGAACCGCGGGTCGTCTTGCTCAAGAGGTTTGCCCTGCCGGGTATAATCCAAAACTATTTAAGTGGAACAACAGATGTGTCACAAGTGACCACAACAACTTGTGTATTGGAGAACGTACTGGAATATTCAAATACCGGTGCTTGGGTTGCGATCGAAGAGGTTGCCAAGCAGAGCGGTATTGCACCTATAAAAACGATGGAAATTCTTGGGTTTCTATCTGAATTCGAATTTATTGCGTTTGATTCCGATAAGAAGGCAATTAAACTCATCGACCTCGGAAAGAGATTTATAAAGTTGCCAGATAGCTAAGTCCGTAGTTATTTAGCTTTCTTAGCGAATGTCTCCCCTTTCGCGGTTATCTCGTAAGTACTACCGTTTGTTCTGACCATCCCTCTTTCAAGCAGCAATTCCATATATGCCATTGCAAGATTAAACTTCAGTTCTGCTTTATGCCCTATCTTTGTTTTGTTCGCGCCACTTGAGACCACATCAAGAATCATAATAACGATGTCGAATTTGTTTCTTCGTTTCATAATGCGCCCCACCCCTGCTGTTTTTCTCTCTGATTTGCTAAAATGCACTTCCTTGCGGTGTCTGCCCCACACCGTCGTGGATTGAGCCGTTCCGGACCACTGAAATCCTCAATCGGAACCGGTGCCGGAACTGCTGCCATTGCCATGCTACTGCCGAAATTCCTGCCCCGGCGATCCGCAGGAATGTTAGTATCATACTCACATTTCTGGTTTTCATTGAAGTGTCCTCCTTTGTTCTCACTCACCCATTCATAGACGAGTGCGATTTATTGTGTGCACATTCTGCTATTTAAACCTTTCTGTTTATCGAAAAGTTCTTTGATGAGATGTGAAACTTCGCAACAAAAATAGAGATCTGTCTATGTTTTTCCGCTTCCGAAAACCTTTGCAAACAAACTGCTAGTCTTCTTTCCTTCGATAGGCTTCTGTTCTGTAGCAGATACTCGCCCTTCCACTTTCTCCCTCTTCTCTGGCGCAAACAGTGGCTCGTGCTCCCTTCCCGCCCGCGGCTCTTCGCGCAGCGGCTCGCGCTCGATCACGGACGCAGACTTTCCGCCATGCCTGCTCTTCCGTGCGCGGATCTCGACCACTATCGGTCGCTCGATGTCGCCGCTCACAATCAGCGCAACCCCCGGAGGCAGTCTCTTGATCTCAGCCTCTGCTTCAACGCTGATCCCTTCAAGCCCCTTCCGAATCGCCTGCAGGTCGTTTGGGTTGGTAACCTTAAGGACGATCTGGGTGTTGCACTGCGAGAGCACATTCTTGTCGATGCGTGCCGGACGCTGGGAGATTACCATCATCCCAAGCCCGAATTTCCTGCCCTCTGACGCGATCGTTCGCATGATGTCGGTGCTAACGGTCTTGCCAAAACCCTTCTCAGGACAGTAGTTGTGCGCCTCCTCGATAATGAGCATCATCGGTGGGATGGTGTTGATTTTTCTTGCCTCAAAAAGCTCCTCGCATAACCGCGCAACGATCATCGCCTGTATATCAGGGACAACCCCCTTCATGTCGATGATCGAGCCCCGTCCGGGCTGGACCAGTTCCTGAATCAGTGTTGGATTCTCTGAGAATATCTCGGTCTCCCGAATCGATTCAAGAACGCCTAACACACCCCATTTCGCATTGCCGTTGCTGTTTCCGACCTCAAAGATGATGTCGTCGATCGTGTACCTGTTCTTCTCAGCGTGTATCTTCTGTATCGCCTCGTAGATGACGCCCATCTGGCTGCTCGACTGAATATTAAGGATCCTTGAGAGGTCGGCTGCTTTGAGATTGACCCCATTTAACCGAAAGACCATATCTGCCCCTGGATTTAGCACTCTATCTGCTGGCGTGTATATGGTCAGCCGCTCTGCATATCCTGCCGGCACAACCTCGAAGTACTCGAAGTCCCCTTCGGTTGCCGGATCCTTAAGCGACGTGTACTCGCCGTGCGTATCGATGATCACAAGCGGGATATCCTGATCGAGGAGTTCCTCCATGATGACGCCTGCGGCATACGACTTGCCGCTGCCGGTCCGCGCAAGGATGCTGACATGCTTCTGGACAAGGGCGTTGGCATCGAGATGTACGGGTATCCTCTGCCCCTCCAGAAGTCCAAGATAGACATTACCGCGGGTAAGCCCAAGTGTTGATGCGATCAGTTCGGGATCAGCGTGGAATATTCGATCCCCTGGGCTAAACGGAGTTTTTGGCATCCTTAAAATCCTGTTCTGCCGCGATCCGATGACCATGGCTTTTGCAACCACCCGGTCAGCGTTCGAATCGTCCCGATCCTCGTCCAATCTGGTGATCGCGACCACCTGGGCAAGCACCCAGCCATTGATCTCGTGCCAGATCTTGAGATAGTCGCCCTGTTTTGTTGAAGGATCTGAGACCGTGAACCTGAAGTCTGCAAACCCGGTCTCGCCGAATATTGTACCGATAGAGTCTACTGGCATGTGATAATCCGTTATTTGTTGGTGTTTTTATACTACTTAACATTTGATCCGGCGGGCATGACCTGTGAGCATACCTAAGTGCCTGCCGCCAAAGTCCGGTAGTTTAATTAATGGAGTATAAGGAGATAATTTTATGCATATCATGAAAACCGTAGTACTTGCATATTCTGGCGGACTGGACACATTGGTCGGCATCCCGCTCCTAAAAGAGCGATACGATTACGATCGGGTGATCACGATCGTCGCGGATGTCGGGCAGCCCACACACAAGTATATAACGGAAGGGGATCGTAATCAGCACAAAGACTCGCGGAGGGGTTTAGCAAAGGATATGTGCGATAAGAATTCATCGGATAACCTACAGTGAAATCAAAAAATATATAATGGAGGCAAGAAGATAGATGATATCGGAAAAAGATAAAGCAACTATATTAAAATATGCAAAAAGATACAATATTAGTACAGTAATCTTATTCGGTTCCTGCCTCGATAAAGAAGACCCGAATGACATCGATATCGGCATAAAGGGGATAGAACCCGAGATTTTCTTTAAATTTTATGGAGAGTTGTTGATGGGAGTCTCAAAGCGCATAGACATAGTCAACCTTGGCAAAGACAATCTATTCAACAGATTGGTAGAGAAAGAGGGGGTAAAATTGTATGGTTAGTTTAAGAGAAAAGGTCGATGTGGAACTGGAAAATGTCTCTACCGTCCTTGATGAGTTGGAAAAAATTAAAGATGAACCCAGCAAGACCGTCGTTGAACTGGCAGGCATTGGTACTTTTTTACATAATTTTTACACAGGGATTGAGAATATACTCAAACAAATTTTGCATGACGATGACATTCCAATACCCTTTTCAGATTCTTGGCATCGAGACTTGCTTATACTGGTATCTGAAGAGAAGATTATTACTGAAACTACAAGAGTACGATTGGCTAAGTACCTGGCGTTCCGTCATTTTTTTGTCCATGCCTATAGTTTTCTATTGGATGAACGCGAATTGAAGTTATTAGTCGATGACGTATTTGATACTCACGCCACATTCAAAGAAGAAATTAATGCATTCATATCCGAGGAGAATACTGAGGAATGTCTATCATGAAAACCGTAGTACTTGCATATTCTGGCGGACTGGACACATCGGTCTGCATCCCGCTCTTAAAGGAGCGGTATGATTACGATAAAGTAATCACAGTCGTCGCGGACGTCGGGCAGCCCGCATCAGAGATCGATGACGCAACCCGGCGTGCGGAAACACTTGCTGATGCGCATTACACGCTCGACCTGAAAGAGGAATTTGTAGAGGATTACCTGTTCCCCTCGATCAAGGCAAACGGACTTTATGAGGGATACGTGCTTGGAACAGCACTTGCACGCCCTCTTATTGCAAAGAAGATTGCCGAGGTCGCAGAGATTGAGAACGCAGACGCGCTTGCGCATGGCTGTACAGGAAAGGGCAACGACCAGCTCAGATTCGAGGTGATCTTCAGAGCCACAGACTTCGATGTTGTTGCGCCGATGCGCGACTTAAACCTCTCGCGTGAATGGGAGATCGATTATGCGCAGGATCATAACATACCAGTGACAGTCAGCAGAGAGAAGATCTGGAGCGTTGACGAGAACCTGTGGAGCCGGAGCATCGAGGGCGGAAAACTGGAAGATCCATATTTCATTCCGCCTGAAGAGATATATGAGTGGACCGTGTCGCCTGAAGATGAAGATGCGCCCGCATCAGAGATTATCGAGCTATCATTCAGGGACGGCGTTCCGGTCGCACTAAACGCAAGCTCGATGGACGGCGTGGCACTCATTGGAAAGCTCAACACAGTCGGCGGTGCGCATGGCATCGGGCGGTCGGACAACATCGAGGATCGAGTGCTTGGATTAAAGGCGCGGGAGATATACGAGCATCCTGCCGCAACAATACTTCTGACTGCGCACCAGGATCTCGAATCGCTCGTGCTAACAAGGGATGAACTGCGGTTTAAGGCGATCGCGGATGCTGCGTGGGCTGAACTTGCGTATGAGGGTCTCGTGGACGAGCCACTCTACGCCGATCTCTGCGCGTTTGTCGATGAGACGCAGAAGCGGGTCACTGGAGACGTGAAGGTACGGCTGTATGCGGGCTCTGCGACGGTGGTTGCGAGGAGATCTGACTTCGCGCTCTATTCAGAGGAACTGGTATCATTTGGCGAGTCGGTGATCGACCAGAGGGATTCCGAGGGATTTTCGAAGTATCATGGGTTCCAGGCGCGGTTAGTTCGAAAGTGATGAGGCGGCAATGGTCAAAAATATCAGAAAATCTATTCTACTATATTTGACCGTTATCGCCATCATTATTTCCCTATATTCCTCCATTTTTTTATTTTTGATGTTTAAAGAGGGGCAGCACATACCAGCGCAGATGGTGAATGTAGACCCGGTAACCGCGGTCTACTGGGTTATCGCGACGATGACAACTGTTGGGTATGGGGATGTCTATTTTATCGAGGAAACCGGAAGGATATTCTCAGTCATAGCCGCCATCTCAGGAGTGATCTTCCTGTTCGGACTACTTTTCCCACTTGTCCTAACGCCGTGGCTCGACGCACGCGTGAAATCCCTGCTGCCCACGCGCGTACCATCGAAACTCTCAGATCACCTGATCATCTGTGGCTATAGTCCCATGGTCGAGAGTCTGATCGAGGAACTCAAACATCAGAAGACCTCGTTCGTGGTGGTTGAAAGAGACGAAACGATCGTTAAGGATCTGTTTGAGAAAGGCATCCTCTGCATCCACGGAGATCCAAGCGATAAAGATACACTCGATGGTGCGAATATACGGACTGCTAACTGCCTGATAACCAATGAAAGCGATGAAATGGATGCAAACACCATTCTGACCGCAAGAGAGATGAGCGATCTCAGGATAATTGCCATTCTTGAGGACCTATCAAAGAGGGGTTACTTGGAGTATGCCGGCGCAAGCGATGTGATCGCTCCCAAATCGATTCTTGGCTCTTTCATCGGTAGAAAGGCGGTGGATCCAACGGTCAGCCATCTGGTCGGCGCGACCGAATTTCTAAAAGACATCGAGATAATCGAATTCCCGATATATCCTGAAAGCGAACTTATAGGAAAGAGTTTGAAGGATGCTGAGATAAGGAAGCGAACAGGGTGTAATATCATAGGAATATGGGCAGGCGGTGAATTCTCGTTAAACCCGAGACCTGCAGAGGTGGTCAAATCCAACTCGATTCTGCTGGCGGTTGGAACTGAAGCACAACTCCTCAAGTTGAAGAAACTGGTTCAGTTGAGGCGATTTTGGAATATGGCAATGGAGCGAGAAGAGTGTCTGGTGGTTGTCGGGTATGGGGACGTCGGTAAGAGCATCGTTGATGAATTAAAGCGCGCTCGCGTGAAATTTGTTGTGGTGGACCGGAACGAAGACGCTCTGTTGGATAAGGGATTTGACTATGTGGTCGGAGACGGTTCGAACGAAGAGATCCTCATAAAGGCAGGCGTTGCGTCTGCAGCAACGATCATAATAGCGTTAAACGTCGATACGGACGCAATCTTTGCAACCCTTGTCGCAAGGACTCTGAACCCTGACGCCATCATTCTGACGAGGGCTAACGCACCGATATGCAATAAAATCTACAGGGCGGGCGCCGATTATGTGGCGTCGGTCTCCATCGTGGTCGGGCAGATGGTTGCGAAACTGGCAGTCACTGAGCACAAAGAGGATGTCGTGATACTCTATGAGGGGATCGAGATCGAGAAGTACCATGTCAGGAAAGGATCACCGTTTGCAGGAAAGACACTTGAAGAACTCGATATAAGATCAAATGTCGGCTGCACAGTCATCGGGATCGAGAAGGAGGGAAGGACTGTGACCGATATACACGGAAAGATTATTGTAGAGGAAGACTCGATACTCGCTATAATAGGAAGCAAGGATCAGATACGAAGATTCGAGGAATGTGAAAATATGCGGTCAAAAAGTCCGGAAATTATTATGATCGACAAAATAGGGGAGATTTTCAGATAATGGAATACGAAACAGCTGCACAATTTATAGAACTACTCGCCTTGCTTATTATGGTGGCTGCATTTTACTACGGGTATTCTCTGATAAAGTTCATACCAAAGGAACTGAAATCACTGCAACTGGTGGTTCTTGCACTCTTCTTCATGATCCTTAGAAGGGTCGCGTCTCTCTTTTCATTCGAGGTCGGATGGGTGGTTGCCCTCGTCTCGGCAATCTCGCTTGTCATAGCAATACTTGCGCTGCTCGGGTTCAGGCGGATGTGTCAGAACGTGAGAGGGCGATGAGACTGGGAAGTGTGGGAGCAGGTAGGGGTTTGTCAGGTGCCAAAAGATCGCTATGAGCGTGAAAACCCCGCACCTACCTTCAGATCGAATAGGTGGTGAAAATGAAACGCGAGGACAAATTCCGCCGCCATTAAAACTTCACAAACCCGAGATCCAGCACCAGCGATAAGATGATAGCTATTACGGAAAATGTCAAGATGACCAGATAATTCAGGCGTTCCTTGGATACCGAGATGCTCCACATAATATAATTGAGTCCCTCAAAATCCTTTTCTGTCAGGGGTTCCTGCATCTGTATCTTTCCGAGGAGATTTAAGTCTTTTATCACACCAAACCTGCGTTTGGCGATGTGGTACCTGTGAGCGAAGAACCATATATACCCGAGGACTCCGAGGTACCAGAGCGCCCGTGCAATGAAGTCGCTGTAATGGTTGGCAATTAGTATCGCTCGAAGCAGGATCGCCGAGATGAGCCCTATCCAGAAATATAGTTTGATGACGACCATGCTGTATCCTTCGGGGATGCGGACATTGGCAGAATCGGATTCGAACTCTTTCATGGGAACTTGCGTATGCGTTGATGCACATTAAATATTTAGTGCTGCAACAGTTTTACCGGGTAACCATGTTGATGGCGGTGGCAGCACCCCCATTCACAGCACCAGTCACAAAAGCGGTGCAGTCTTTGCGTGGTGGGCGGTGATACTGCTACATCATCCTGATTCGCATGCCACTGTGGTGCGGATAAAAACAATTAGACGCGAATGTGATCGGTGGGCTTTGACGCGCAACTCAGAATCGAGTACATGATCATGCTGAAGATGTGGACAGGACTTGGGGGGATGTTATGGAGATGATACATACAGAATCAGAAGAATGCGAAGCACAGCCGTTGGCAAACCAAATGCGAAAACGCGGGTGTGCAGGCCCTGTACTTAAGTGCTATGTACGGTGGCTTCGCGGCAGGTATTGAGTGCCTATTGCCCTCAATCGAATAGCTAACGCCGTGCTCATAGGCAAAGCGAAGTACATCTCAGTTTTGCCCCCTGCAGCTATTTGTTAAATGTGTTTTTAGAATAAACCTTCTAAATTAATGTTAAGCTTTGCATTATCAAATTCTTTTGCAAGCGTGTTTTTCCACACACCATGTGGATCAAGCTCAATATAAAGAACTCCTAGAATATCCGATGGGATTTCAAAACCTCCTTTAAGGAGCACACATACTCTACTTCTACCTAACTTTCCTAAAAAATAGCCAAGTTCTAGAACGACGTTTTGGCGTGCTCTTGGGCGCCTATTTTCAGGAGCATCAGCGTTATACGCCATGTCATCTGGGGTAAGTAGTATCACTGCAAATGCTACATCGGAGTGACGTTCAAGCTTTTCTACAATCGTTGACCCTTCGTTTGGTTGTTCATGAAGAACAACCGCTTTCAAACCTACCTTTTCTATAAATCTACTAACTTTCTCTTTTTCCTCGTTATCGTGACCATGGACAACAAAGACTTTTTTGCTGTGGCTATGATCTATAGTTTTATCGCTAATTCCCTGAACATTTTCAGATTTCGATTCAGATGTTTGATGAAATTCGCAAACTAATGCGTTTAAATAGCCTGTTTGCGCAGCAAAGGCATCCCATTTGTTAGGACGATCATGGTCCATGAAACTATCTAGCACATTCTGCCCGATAGCCCCCCTTAAAAATGCTTCAACTTCTAGTTGCCATCGTTCGATGAATACTGTGCCATCAAAGTCATCTGATGTACTATTCGCGTATTCTACAAGTTTAGTTATTTTTTCACTATCCATCTTTACTACCGTTTAACGCTACGCCTTTTAAAAGGTGGGAAGTTTCACTGCCCCACCAACCGCCGTATCCGCACAAACACCCAGCCGCGGTAGACACTCAAGCACTCACCTCTGAAAAAAACAAGAACCGGACGGCGACCCCTCTGCCGCCGCCCGCTATACCTTAATTTTCGCGCCTATTCCGCCGCGTCCCGAAGCGGACTCGGTCCAAGCGCCTTGATCTGCTCGACAAACTCGGTGACAGTCTCCCGGAACTTCGGTCCCTCACTTGCAGAGACCCA
>QMVM01000024.1 GCA_003661105.1 Methanosarcinales archaeon
ATCTGAAACCATCGGTTAATATGAGGACATGTTCGTATAAAAATGCATCGCACCGAGGGAACACCATAAAACCGAGACTTTCATTTTCTTTGACGTATCTTACTCCCTCGGGTTCTTCATATTTTGTTTTGATAACAATGGTTGGAAATCCTGTTAAAGAGACGCAAGTAGTCACTGAACCCGATGTCCAGGTGCTTTGAGGAATTGTGGTATGCATTTCTTACAAATACTCTTTGCACGACGCGATGCATCGCTTCAGGCGACAAAAAAACTAGCCCAAAAAAAAGAAGTAAATTATTAGTGCGGAGAGAATAAGTTAAACCCACTCAAACCGAACATAAAACACAGGAGATATGATGATGAAACATGTAAGACTAATCGCAGTCGTGCTCGCTCTTGCACTCGCAATGGCCTGGAGCGGCTGTGTGGACTCAGATTCTGGCAAACAGAAGGAATCGCAAGGAGATGGTGCACCATCTGGCACCACACATTATCTCGACCTGATCGATGTGACTTCCATGCACTACAAAGCGACCGTATCCGCGGATGACGGGGATGCTACCGTATTTGAGGAATGGCGCAAGAAATCCGGAGATGTGTGGTTCTTCAAATTGGTACTCACCAGTAACCAGGGCGCGGATTCGATGACCATCTTGCAGAACGCGGATGGGGTGTATATGCTAGATGAAGAGGGCGGTACAGCGATCAAAACCGGAGAATGTTCCAATGATAACATCGGATATATGAACCCATTCTGGGCGGCGTATGGTTGCTATAGTGATGATTCCGCATGGGATGATAGCTGGATCACAGACCGCGACACAACGTACCTGGGTCGCAAAGCCGTCAAACTGGACTACGGCAAGATATGGCAGCTTGCCGGAGCAATTAGCGGCGAAGATATTGACATGAAAAGATCTGATCTGATCGTGGACAAGCAGACCGGGTTCACGCTACTGCTCGACTGGGCATACACACACGAGGGCAAATCCGAGGGCTTGCACTATGAGGTTACCGAGTTTGATGTGGATACGAATATCCCGGATGACACGTTTAACATCCCTTCCGGTGCGGAGATAGTTGATCCCGCTGCGCTTGGCGGAATGGGCGGTGAGATTCCTGACGGGATGCCTGATGAGATGCCGGACATGGCGTCTGGCGGACCCGGATTACCTCCGCTTCCTGAGTGATGGGTGTAAAAACCCATCATTTTTTGTTTTCAGTCGTGCGAGTCAGTTACTGGTTGAAACGACCCGGAGTTTCTGCCCAACAACTTTACAACCGCCCGATCCTGATATCTGAATCATGAACCGGATACGTGCATGTCTCTATCTCTCGGTCTTTGTGATCATGGGACTCTCGGATGCGGTCGTGCCGATTCTCCCGGAGCTCTCTGATGAGATATTTGTGCGGAGTATGATCTTCTCCGCGTACTTTGCAGGCGCGCTCGTCTCGATGATCCCGTTCGGAATGCTTGCGGACCGGTACGGCAATGCGCGGTTTATCCTGCTCAGTATCGTTCTGACAATCACATCCGGATTATTGATCTTCGTATCCACTTCACCTCATGTCCTCGTGTCTGCGCGTTTTGTCGAGGGGTGCGCCTGTGGGGCTTTCTTTCCGGCAGCGTTCTCGATGCTCGCGAAATTTGAGAATCGAAGGCAGTGCCTCGGGGAGTTTACTTTTCTAATCAATGTCGGACTTGCTCTCGGTGTTGTAGCTGCTGCCGAACTTACGCACTATCATCTGAAATGTGGAATACTAACATTTGTCTTGCTCACCATCCCCGCGCTGGTGCTTGCGATTTCACTGAAACAGGACTCCACTGAACCGGATACCCCTCATGCGCCGCAGAGGATCTCGGGGATATTTATGATCCTTTCCGATGCGCGGTATCTACAGATATGGGTGATTGCATTCGTCTTATTTGGTATGACAGGGGTTCTTGTTGCTTATTTCCCTTCCTTCACAGATTTAACGCCGTCTTCTATGGGGCTTGCACTTTCCGGCGTCTATTTTGGGGCGATGGTAACCTCGCTCATCGGAGGTCGTGCGCGCACCACTGAACGCTGGCTGATCAGGGCAGGCGCGCTGATAACAGGAATCGGCATCGTGACGACCGTGTACCATCCGATCGGGCTTACCATCATGGGCGCCGGATCAGGGTTTGCGATGGTCGGGCTTGTCGCGGGGGTTCCATCTCTCGGTTCTGATCATGGCATGGTGATGGGGGTCTTTAATACCTGCAATTATGCTGGATTTGCCGCACTTCCGGTATTTGCAGCAGGAATTCTCTGGTATGTGGATTATGCCACACTTTTCGGAATCGCGGGAGTCGCTGTGGGCACGCTCGTCCTATTTCCGTTGCATGCGCTTGCGGTGAAGCAGTGACCCCCCGCCTCTTATTAGATATTCGCGCGAAGTGGCATGGCGTGACAGCCGCGTATTCGCCACAAGGTTTATATAGTATCACGTAGTAGTGGTATACCATGCGAGCGGGTTTCTAAAAACTATTTTTAACCACACTAACCCCCACTCCCCACTTCCCACACTCCCGCTCGCATATCCCCCTCACAAGTTATTCAGTTTTGACTGTGACTGTAGAGTCTAATGAGTGGTAGGTTTGTATATGGCAATGCCGGATGTGAATATGTTAGAATTATAGCAAATATCCTGTTGAACCGTAAGGTTTAAATAATATAACAACACAGTATATCATATATGCGGGCAGGTCTCTAAAAAAAACTCTTTTTTTACCACACTACCCCCCCCACTCCCCACACGCCTGCTCGCATATCGCTTTTTACTTTATAGGTACGCGGCAGAAGACTCCGCTACTTGCAGCGGGATGAATGCCACCGAGTGAGATGGAGATGTGGGGTGCTACACGTCCGGGATATTGAAGGCAAATTGGGAACAAGCGTTGTTTCCAGCGATAATCACCTTGAAACTCCAGAGAAAATCAAAAGGATGTAAGATACGAAAAAGAGATCGTTGGAGCGATCTACGAAACCGATCGCCTGTTCTAAATTGAGGGGGTGATGGACGGGGCACCTTACCCCATCCCGCGTCCTCTCAAATACTCCTTGATCTCATCCACAGTGTAGGTCTCGTAGTGGAATATGCTCGCTGCAAGACACGCATCAGCACCGCACACAAAAGCGTCATAGATGTGATCCATCGTCCCGACGCCGCCTGATGCGATTACAGGGATATCAACTGCTTCTGAGATTGCTTTCGTCACAGGAATGTCGTAGCCGTCCTTTGTCCCGTCCCGATCCTTGCTCGTGAGCAGTATCTCGCCAGCGCCAAAGTCCTGCATCTTCTGCGCCCACTTGATGGCGTCGATTCCGGTCAGCTCTTTGCCACCATATATGACAACATCGTACCATGCGCTGCGTCCGTCTTCGAGCTCGACTGCCGTCATTCCATCGCCTTCCTCGAACCGACGCTTGCAGTCGATCGCAACGACGATCTTCTCTGACCCGAATGCACCTGCGACTTCCTTGATCAGTTCCGGGTTCTTGACTGCTGCGGTGTTGATCCCGACCTTGTCTGCTCCTGCGCTAAGCACCCGCTTAAAGTCTGAGAAGCTCGCAATTCCGCCACCGACGCAGAACGGGATCGTTACCACGTCCGCAACCCTTCTGATAACATCAGTCATCGTGGCTCTGTCATCGGTCGAGGCTGAGATATCCAGAAAGACCAGTTCATCGGCTTTCTGCTCTACGTACTGCCTGGCAAGTTCTACCGGGTCGCCCGCATACCGCAGGCTCTCAAACTCGATTCCTTTGACGACCACGGCTTTACCGCTCTCGTCAAAGGTTGTATCGAGACATGGGATTATTCGTTTTGTTGTCATCGTAATACACCTGAATCATGAATCATCTGCATATAACTAAACCACTTCCATCGTCGATGGTGGCTTTGTCGCAATGCCATACGTTACGCTCACGACACCTGAGACCTCGCTTGTGATCCGCTCAGCCAGTCGTTCCAGCACATCGTAGGGCAGTCTCGTCGGTCTTGCGGTTCTTGCATCAACGCTCTCCCAGCATCTGATCTCAATCTGCGTGCCGTAGTCCCGCTCTCCGTTTCTCATGCCAGTGACCTGGTCCTCGTGCAGGATCGCCATGTACTGGAAAGCCCCCGAATCTGCCAGTTCTTTCTCGAGGATCACTGTTGCTTGCCTGACGGTCTCGATCCGCTCAGGGGTGGCTTCTCCGATCACACGGGCGGCAAGCGCGGGTCCCGGAAACGGCATTCTGTTGTAGATGGATTCTGGCAAGTCAAGGGCTTCTGCAACCCTCCGAACACCGTCCTTTCGCAGTTGTATCAGCGGTTCTATGATCTTGTATCCGAACGTCTTCTCCGGATCGATTCCGAGTTGCAGAAAGACATTGTGCTGCCTCTTGATCCCTGCAACGGTCTCATCCACATCTGTAAGAATCGTTCCCTGCAGGAGGTGCTTTGCCCCGCTCTCCTTAACGAGCCTGCCAAAGACATCCTTGTAGAAGGTCTGTGTGATCGCCTCCCGCTTCTCTTCAGGGTCGGTGATCCCGCTCATTGCATCGAAGAACTCGGTTCTGGCATCGATTACCTCTACGTGTACGCCGAGTTTTTTGAAGACCGAAACGATCCACTCTGGTTCCCCTTGCCTCATGATACCGTTATCGACGAAGTACGTCTTGAGGCGGTCTCCCAGAGCGCGGTTCCCAAGCATGGTGACAGCAGACGAATCTACGCCTCCGGAGAGTGCGTTTATTGCAATACCCCCTCCGACTGTTTCGGATATCGCGTTTACCTGCTGTTCTATGAATTTTTCTGAATTTAGAGCTTCTACGGTTATTTCTTCCATTGTGTCAGTCTCCATAAGGTTGTGTGTATATGGTTCGAATCAATGCTGGCGGGATACTTAAACATATACCTGACCGCCCCACCACTCATGCTCGAATCTATTCAGACAGTATCAGGCTACATTTTATATTTCGTATATATTAAAGATTATAGGTAACGTCCGTGCCGCATCCGGCATATATAACGCTTATCCGTTTTGCTTATCGAGTGAAACGGTGTAGTTAAGTACTCTAACTCCGTTAAAAACATAATATGGCGACACATCACAGAATGATAATCGGTGATTCGAGGAAAATGAAAGAGGTTTCTGATGAATCCGTCCACCTCGTCATCACATCTCCTCCGTACTGGCAACTGAAGGATTATGGAACTGAGTGCAGATTGGTTACAATGGCACTTACGAGGAGTATATCAACAATCTCAACCGGGTCTGGGATGAATGTCACAGAATTTTACATAAATCTAAATTCTTAACTTATGGTAGAGGGGTGTAATAATGGCAAAAGAATGGATATTGGACAGCGCCATGAATCGCTTTCAATTGAATTTCAAACATAACGTTGGTGCAGTCTCGGAAGAACTCAGAAAATGTGCTCCAAAAGATATGGACGATTGGGAGACGTATTACGTCACCAATGTAAGGACGAGAGAGCATATTGAGGAACTGGGGAGAAAACTATACATTAAAATTACAGAAGTAATCTCCGCAGAAGTTGAAGAGATCACCGAAGAGGATTGTATTGAGTATCTGTACAACATAGTCATAAGCAGAACCTTTGACGGGTTTATGACCGAGATAAAAACTATTTATGGACAATTGCAGGAGATATTGGGCGTAAAGATAGAACCTGCTCCGGATGAATGGGATCACCTTTTTAACGTTGACTTCTTTATCAAAATCAATGATAAATATATCGGACTTCAGATTAAATCTGCCGGGAACGTATCACATATTCCTCAAATCTTTAAAGAACGAGTGATGCAGGCTGCCACGCACGAGAAATTTACAGAACAATTCGGCGGCAAGGTCTTTTACGTTATTTCAATCAAGGAAGGAAATAAGAAAAAAATACAGAATACCGAAGTAATTTCTGAAATCGAGGATGAAATCAAGAGATTGCAAACGTGAGTCCACGCGAGTAAAATGACCAAATCAAGCATATCGGACGCATTAAAAGACGCTGGCATTGAGATACTCACATGCCTGCAATGTGGTGCATGCAGCGGAAGCTGCCCGTCGGGACGCTACACAGAGATGGTCACGCGAAAGATCATAAGAAACGCATGCGTGGGAAGAGACCTACTGCACGACCCCGACCTCTGGCTATGTACCACCTGCTACACCTGCCAGGAGCGCTGCCCACGCGAGATCAAGATCGCTGATGCGATTCTTGCGATCAGGGAGATCGCGGTACATGAGGGGATCATGCTTCCCGCGCACCGGAAGGTTAGCCAATTGGTGCTCGAGTGCGGTCATGCTGTGCCGATCAACGACCTGGTTAAGGAGAAGCGGAGGGTGCTTGGGATGGACGAACTCCCGGAGACCGTTCATAAGTACCCGGAAGCGCTTTCTGAGGTGCAGACACTTCTTGGTCGTTGCGGCTTTGACAAACTCGTGGCTGATTCTCGGGAGTGAGAGCCGCCAGCGTGAAAGAATTATGGCTCTGTCCGGGTCCGGATTGCATCGCCCCGAACCGGTATTTCGGGATCGACAAAACCAACTCTCGCCACTACGATAATTATTTATAGGTACGCGGCAGAAGACCCCGCTATTTGTAGCGGGGAGGAAGTCACAAATAGAATTCATACTTTGCAAGGGGTGAATGGATTGTCCGAACCAGATAGTGCAAGTTCAGATGACCCACACAGCCGATAGGTTAATTTATCCATGTTGGAATACAATGTGGATTGCATGACAACGGCATACGATGTACCAGCAAGCGAACTGATAATGTGCGCTGCACAGAAACTGAAAGCAAGCGATGAGATTAAACCCCCTGTGTGGGCGGGGTATGTAAAGACGGGCGCGCATAAGCAGATGCCGCCTGTTGATGCGGACTGGTGGTATGTGCGGTGCGCTGCAGTGCTACGGCAGATACAGACCGATGGTCCGATCGGCGTCTCGCGGTTACGGTCAAAATATGGTGGAAAGGAGCGCAACGGAACGATGCCGCCATCATTCAAGAAAGGGAGCGGAGCTATCATACGAAAGGTTGTCCAGCAACTGGAAAAGATAGGATATGTCAAAACACTGAAAGGAGGTCGTGCTACGACTCCTGATGGGCAGCGATTTCTGGACAATACCGCTTATGAAGTAAAACAGCAGGAATCGGGTGAATAATCATGTCTGATGAACTTGAAGAGATTAAACGCCGGCGGCTTGAGCAGATGCAGCAGCAGCAAGCCGGTGCCCAGTATCAGGCACAGCAGCAGCAGGCACAGCAGCAGCAGGTCGATGAAGCGAAGCAGACAATTCTCAGGAAGATCCTGACCCCGGATGCGAGGGAGCGGCTGACGTCACTGAAGCTGGCGCGTCCGCAACTGGCAGAGCAGGTTGAGATGCAACTCATATCGCTTGCGCAGTCAGGACGTTTACAGTCCATGATCGATGACGCGAAATTGAAGACGCTGCTCCAGCAGATACAGCCAAAAAAGCGGGAAATGAAAATTAAACATATATGAATGGATATCTTTGTCCTATTCAGTGGCGGAAAGGATAGTTCGCTGTCAGCGATACTACTTAATCCTTTTTTTAATGTGACGCTTGCGACCTGCAACTTTGGATTTGTGGAGACCTGGAAACCCGCGGCAAAGGTCGCATCAGAACTCGGGTTTCCACACGAAGTGTTGCGGATCGATGGCGCGATCCTTGAGTCTGCATGCGAGATTGCAGTCAGTGACGGGTATCCGAACCGCGCAATCAATCACATCCACAGTTGCGCTCTTTCGTCTGCGGCGGACGGACACGGAACCATCGCTGACGGGACGCGGAGGGATGACCGCGTTCCAATGCTCGACCTGTCTGATGCACGGCGCATCGAGGATCGATACGGCTGCATGTACGTAAGACCGCTGCTCGGATACGGGAGGCATGCAGTGGATGCGCTGGTGAACGATCATCTCGAGATTGTTGAAGATGAGAGTGAGGAGATCGAGAAATCCGATTACGAGGTTGAACTGCGCGCGATGATCAAAGAGCGGCACGGCACCGGGATGATGCACCAGATCTTTCCGAGATGCCATCTCCAGTCAAGAGTGGTTCGGAGAAAAAAATGATCATCATACGCAAGTTCCAGCCGCGCGATTTTGCTGGCGTGATCGAGATCGAACACGAACAGTTCAGCGAACACGATCCATATCTGTACATGAGTCTCTATGAGTTAAATTCGGATACGTTCTTTGTCGCGGAAGACAGAAGCGCAGTGGTCGGGTTTGTGGCAGGGGTAACAGCGGTCGGCGAGTATGGTGTGTATTGCAGGGTCTTTTCGATAGCGGTGCGAGAAGCGTATCAGGGGCTCGGTGTCGGTACGCAGTTGATGAAGGGCGTTATTGCTGCATTTCACCAGAAAAATATCAGGGACATCGTACTTGAGGTCAGGAACCACAATCTCAGTGCCGTGCGGTTCTATCAGCGGCTCGGATTCGTGGTCACAGGAATGGAGTATGGGTACTACAACGACGGCGAGGATGCGATCCTCATGAGGCACAGAGGGTGAATGGCTTGATCGTGATAAAGATTGGCGGGAGTTTGATCGAAAGTGCCCGGGAACTGGTGCGTGCGCTTCACAGGTACGCATTGGACGAAGAAGAGCGCATCCTGATCGTCCCGGGTGGTGGCGTGTTTGCAGATGCCGTGCGAACCGCAAGCGACGTGTACGATATCTCTGACGAAGCCTGCCACTGGATGGCGGTTCTTGCGATGGATCAGTACGGGCATTATCTTGCAGACGGGACGGAAGTCTCACTGGTCACAGATATCGGGGGGGAATCGATCCGGGCAGGTGTATCGGTTCTTCTCGTTTATGATCTGCTGAAGAAATTTGATAGTGGGGATGGTAGTGAGGGGGGCAGTGGCGGTAGCGGGATTGAGCACACGTGGAACGCCACATCAGATACGATTGCAGGCATGGTTGCGGCACGGTTGGGTGCAGTGTTCATAAAGGCGACAGATGTGGACGGGGTGCTCAGGGACGGGGTGCTTGTTTCTGAGATTGGTGCAGAGGAGTTGCTTGCGATGGGTGAGACCTGTGTTGATCTTGAACTGCCGAGACTGCTGATTTCGAGGTCGCTTGACTGCCGGGTCGTGAATGGGAGATACCCGGGGGACGTGATCGATGCGATTCGAGGGGTTTTTCGGGGGACGGTGATCGTCGGCGGGTGAGCGGGTCGACGGGTGCGCTGGGGGTGTGGACGGGCTGAAGTAGTGCGTGTGAAGTTTTTGGGAAGAGAATTTATATTGAATTGGGGCGAAGAGATGTGCAATGGGTAAGTATCGGTGGTTCGGATGATTGAGGCGATTAAGGAAATGTGCAAGTGTGTAATGAACAGTGAAGGGATGAACGGGTGTACTCATGCTTGATGCCATACGAAATCTTGGAATTCTAAAAATGATTGATGGATTTAAAGAAGAATTCGATTTTAATGCTTTAAAATCAGTAGATTCGTTCCTTGAAGAAAGGGGAAAGGCTATCAAAAGTGGGGTGTATGTGCGTCTACAGTTTGAACCGATAAGCGCAGACCACATAGGGATATTTACGATTGAGGGGGAAACGATAAAATTCGTAGATGAATCAGTCTCGGATGACAGCTGGAAATACTTATTTCTTAAAACCGCATCCCAGGGGACCTATATAGCACCAACTTGGAAGGCGAGTCCAAGTAAGCTCAAAAAGACCGTCAAGAAGTATATCAAAGATTCCGAAGAGAATGATGCGGATTGGCTACAAAACGCCGTTAAAATATTCAAATCTACTGATATTGAGATCGGTGAATTGAAGGAAGATGGAACGCTGGAAAGAAAACCATTCTTTGAGGCAGTTGAATGGGCAAAGAAAACCAAGAAGATAAAAGTGTTTTCTGTGAAGATTAACGGCAAATATAATGCAGAAATACGAGAACTTCTTGACCTCTCCTTGCGGGAAAAGCCAAAAGCCATTTATCAAACGAACGATGCCACATCCTTCGAGTTACCTGGTGTACGGTGCAGTTTATGCCATAAAGAGACTAAACTCTTTCCAAATGTCCTTGCTGGTGTAGGGATGAATATTGCCAACGTTGATAAATTTGGATTCTTCCCCGGGGTTACCAGAAGGAATGCCGGTAAAGCATTCCCAATCTGTGCACCATGCGCCGAGACATTGTATGCTGCAAAGGTCCACGTATTTCCAAAACTCATGCAACGTATTTCAGGGCACCAGGCTTTGATCATTCCACATTTACTGGAGAGCAAAGATATGGGTGAGGATCTGGACATTGTCACATCGGAATTGAAGCGATTGATGCAAGATGTGGGTGGTGCAGAACGAACAGAGTCTGGAATTTTAAAGGATTTATCCGATAACAAAGGAGTATCAACAGTCACTTTCATAATCGGTGACGTGGGTGGACAGAGTGTAGAGAATATACGAAAAGTCATCCCTGATGTACTTCCATCGAGGCTTTCTGATATTTCACGGGCAATTGAGGCGGTCAACGGGATGAACGATAAGTATCCTCCAAATCACCCCTGGAAATCAAAATATCCCCCCCTCGATGGTAATCTTGGAATAATCAGAGGTGTACTTGGATCACCTAAGTATTCACAACAGAAAGGAGGCGGAGGGAGAAAACCGTTCAAACCGTCATCGGTTGATACGCTCAATCTCTTGAGTGCAATATTTCTTAAAAGAACGTACTCTCTAAAAGATATACTATCAGAATTTTCATCGAAACTATCCTACGACTTTTTAGGTGCACTATCAAGTGGAGATAATACTCGGACGATCTATTCGATGTGGAATAACGTCACCAACATGGTATATTTACTTTCATTCTTGGATCGACTGGAGGTAATCAGAATGAATTCTGGAAATAATTTCGTAAACAAGTATCTTGAAAGGCATGAGGGGCTGAAACCTCTGAACGGCTTCTTGAGTACAGAAGCAAAGGGACTGGATACAGAAGAGAAGCAATACGCCTTCCTGGTTGGGCTACTTTTTGGTAAGCTGATAAGTTTTCAGCAACGGAGAGGTGTTGCGACCAGTGGCTTGAAATGGCTGAAAGGACTTCAATTAAGTCCACAGGATCTGATGGAGATATTTGTCAAGACGCGAGGCAAGCTGGACGACTACAGCACACCCAGAAGCGCATGGTCCGATGAGATGAGGGGTGTGGCCGAGGCGATTGGAGCACTCGGTGCAAATATTGGAGATTGGAGCATAAGCAGGAAAGAGATACCGTATTATCTATGTCTTGGGCAGAGTTTATCAGGATACTATCTGCCAGGCAAAGGTGGTGAGGTGGAATCTGAGAATCAAGAAGAGGTGAATATAAATGAATGAACCGACTAAAAACAGGAATGAGTTTCTCTTCCTATATGATATCAAGAATGGTAACCCCAACGGAGATCCAGACGAGAACAGACCCCGGATAGATGATGTAACCAAACGATGTTATGTGACTGATGTTCGGCTGAAGAGGTTTGTGAGAGACTATTTGATACAGACCGATGGGGAAGATCAGATGCTGGTGACTAAACTCGGCGTCAAGACTGTGAATCTCACAGACAGGGTAAAAGAAAGCCTTGAAGACATAGAAGAAGACAAAATAAAAGGCGAAGTACTGATGGACACTTTGTTGGAAACTTTTACCGATCTGAGAATGTTTGGAAGTCCTCTTGCTTTCAAAAGTGCTCCGGACAAATGGGGTGAGACAGGTAAGGTCACCGGACCTATCCAGATCAACTTCGGCGAGACCTTACATAATGTTGAGGAGGTGACCTTTCACGGCACCAGCATATTTAGATCGAGAGGGGAGGCAGAGGGATCCGAGCAGAAGATGGGGACATTTACAACCTACTACGCCATCCCCTACGGCCTCATTGCGTTTCATGGTGTTTCAAATGAGAATGCAGCGAAGATGACAGGACTCTCAAATGATGACCTCGAAAAGTTTAAGATTGCGCTCTGGAAGGGTGTTAGAGAGACTTCTTCTGCTCATACTCGAACGAAACGGGATCAACAGCCGAGATTACTTCTAAATATAGTCTACAAAGAGAAAATTGAGATTGAAGAGAACGGGGTCAAGAAAGAGGTTCCAACAGAGTATCATATTGGAGCACTCGAAGAGAAAGTCACACTGACGCCAACAGCAGATGTCAGAGAGGAGATCAATATCCGAACGTTCAAGGATTATACACTCGACTTCAGTAGGTTGATCACTGCCGTAACGATTGCAAAATCCAAGATAGATCGGATAGAATACTGCCTCTCTCCGGAATTTGCAGATCTCTATAAGACTGCATTGATTTCTAAATTAGAGACTGCGTTGAAAGAACAGAACGTGGACATAAAAAACCTCGACATAGATAGGTTGGGTTAGACGAAGGGTTAACATGGACTCTCTTCCGATTGTGGTCTTCAGATGTCGTGGAAGATACGGGCACTTTCGAAAGCCGTATAGTAATGTATCTTCCCTATCCTACCCGTTCCCTCCAAGAACAGCTATTGCAGGACTGTTAGGGGCGATTCTTGGAATCGGAAAGGAGGGGGTTGCTGAGACCTTCAATCACGACAATGCACGGATTGCTGTCGAGATGGATGCAAAGGTCAAAACAATCACGCATGTTACCAACTTCAGGCAGGACAGTTCAGGAGATGTTAATTACTCAATCAAACGTCCAAAAAAAGGCGCGGTTCCCAAAAAACCACCGAAAAACGTACCAGCTCGGAATGTATCTACCCAGATACCGATGGAACTCCTGAGAAATCCGTCCTATCTCATCTATGCCAATCTGAATAGCGGCATGGATGAATTAATGTCCCGCATCGAGACTAAACGGTATGTGTATACGCCGTGTATGGGGCTCTCGGAATTTCTTGTGGAAGTTGAGTATGTATCTGTTGGGACAGCAGAACCACTGGAACCAGGTGAGTTTGATGTATCTACTGTTGTTTGCAAGGATGACTGCTATCTCATACTGGATCGCTTAAATCCGGAAGAGGGGCATAACATTCATGAATTGAAAGTCCCCTATCTCGGGACAGCAGAGAGAACCTTCACCTACAGGCGGTATCTGGTAGATATGGCGTCAAAACCACTGCCAGTCCGAATGAAGTCGGGGGCGTATCAGTACGAGAATAAAATCATCGCTTTTCTGTGATGCTACAATGGAACATAAACTCATATCACATTCACTGGATCATCCACTGACACTGGAAGATCACATTTATCAGGTCTGTAGAGCCGCTAAATATCTTGTTTCTCAAAAATCACTGGATTTCAATGGAATTTCTAAGGAACAGATTGTAGAGTTATGCACTCTGATCGCACTTTGTCATGACTTTGGTAAGAGTACGGCATTCTTTCAGGAATATATCCGAAGCAAGAGGGATGGCACAGAATATGAAGGAAATGCCATGGATAAGTCACATTCCCTGATTTCTGCTTTCTTTGGGTGGCATATAACCGAAAAATGGATATCAAGAAACGATTTGCTTGCTGAACACTGGGAATCGTTTTTACCGTTTGCGGTCTTTCTGGCTATCGATGGACATCACGGGAGATATAAGAGTATAGAAGATGTATTGAAGAGCATTGATGGAAATTATAATCTGGTGGGACGACAGATCGACAAACTTCAACCGGAGATATATGAGTACGAATCGTCTGGTTTTAAGCTCTCTGATGGAAAAGATTTTAGCATTGCTACAATTAATTCCATATATGGCAAGATTAGAAGATTGAATAGAAAATATAGAAAGATTGACCTTGATATCCAGATAGAACATAGAATTCTGGCATTATTTATATATTCTATTCTTTTGGAGTCAGATAAGGCATACCTTGCTTCAGATAATCCTAAACAGTATGAAAGGGATCCAAGAGACATTCCCGATGATCTTGTGGATCGATATCTCAAAACACTGAACACAGAGGGGGACATAAATGAGGAGCGGGGACGGGCGTATGAAGAAACCATCTCTGATGTGGGTATATTTCCGTTGACTGAAAGGATTCATTCGATCACTCTTCCAACAGGACTGGGTAAGACATTGCTATCCGCATCATGGGTGCTGAAGCTTCGAAAGAGAATCGAAAGAGAAGATGTTGTTGCACCGAAGATCATTGTTTCGCTTCCCTTTTTCTCAATCATTGAGCAGACAGATGATGTTTACAAAAAGTTTCTTGGTGCCCTCTATGAAAAAGATAAAGATCGGCTGTATATGCCAAGATACTCCATATCTGATTTCGAATACCAAAACGGCA